>NZ_JBSGFD010000012.1:0-84027 GCF_053603215.1 Kitasatospora sp. NPDC004240
CGGCCGGGGGCCCCGACCGCTCAGCGCCCCGGCCTCAGGACCGCCGGCCCCAGCGGCCCCGACCTCGGCGCCCCCGACCTCAGCGGGCGCGCAGGCGCAGGGCCGGGCGCTCCTCCTCGGCCTCCTCCTTGTGGGCGGCCCAGAGGGAGCGGACGTGGCCCAGGTGCCGGGACATGCAGGCCTCGGCGGCCTCGGCGTCGCCGGAGATCATCAGGTCCAGGAGTTCGAGGTGCTCCTCGGCGGAGGAGACGAGCTCGCCGCGCTGGTCGAGGCGGGTGAGGCCGTACAGGCGGGAGCGCTTGCGCAGGTCGCCGACGACCTCGACCAGGTGGGCGTTGCCGGCCAGACCCAGCAGGTCGAGGTGGAACTGGCGGTCCGTCTCCAGGTAGCCGATGAGGTCGTGCTTACGGGCCGCGGCGACGATGGCCTCCGCCTGGGGGCGCAGGGCCTCCAACTGCTCGGCGGTCGCGCTGCGGGTGACCCGGCCGATGGTGGGGATCTCGATCAGCGCGCGGATCTCGGTGTACTCGTCGAGGTCGCGCTCGGTCAGCTCGGTGACCCGGAAGCCCTTGTTGCGGACGGCCTCGACCAGGCCCTCACGGGCGAGGTCGAGCATGGCCTCGCGGACCGGCGTGGCCGAGACGCCGAAGTCGGCGGCCAGGGCGGGCGCGGAGTAGACGACGCCGGGGCGCAGTTCACCGGAGATCAGCGCGGCACGCAGGGCGTGGGCGACCTGGTCGCGCAGCCGCTCCTGGACGGAGATCAGGGTGCGGGGTTTGGGGTCGGCCATGGTGCTCCTCCGATGGTTGCAGAACACCAGTGTACAATGTCACGTTACGTTGAGTGTGCAACATTCCGGGATCCGGACACCCCGGGCGACCCGTCGGATCACCACGACCTCCACAGCCCAACAGCCCCGCCGGGCGCGCACGGTGACCACCACGGGCACCACGGACACCACCACGGGCGGCGACCATACTGGCAGCTCGCCGCCGGCCGCGACAACGGCCGGCGGCGGATCGGCCTCCGCTACCGCCGAACCCCCTCACCCAGCAGCCCGATCAGACCGGTCACGCTGTCCCCGCCGCGGCCCGCCTCGACCCCCTTGCGGAAGATGTCGACCAGCAGCGCCGGCAGCGCGCCGTCCACCCCGGAGGCCTCGGCGGTGTGCAGCACGTGCTCGACGCTGGCGAGCCCCATGGCCAGCCGGTCGACGTCGCCCTCGTGATGCCCGGCCGCGATCCTCGGGGCGTAGAAGGCGAGGAAGCCCGGCAACGAGGCGGCCGTCGAGCTCGCGTACGGCAGGAACTCGTCGGCCGGGATCCCGTTGGCCTCCGCGACTGCGGTGGCGTGCAGGTAGCCGAGCAGCGAGGTCCAGAACAGGTCCATCTGGATCTGGTAGTAGAGCGCGGCCAGCCCGGGGTCGTCGCCGCGGTAGTCGGCGCCGGTCAGCACCTCCAGGGTGGCCCGGTGCCGCCGGAACAGCTCGACCGGGCCGCTGTAGAAGGTGGACGACTCGGGCCTGCCGATGCCCGAGGGCGGCACCTGGACACCGCCGGTGAGCTGTCCGGCGCCCCGGGCGGCCAGCCATGCGGCGGCCTCACGGGCCCGCTTCGGGGTGTCGGAGCTGAGGTTGACCACCGTCTTCCCGTCGAGCACCCCCTCTGCCCGCCCCAGGACGGCGTACACCGCGTCGTAGTCGGTGAGGCTGAGCACCACGAGCTCGTTGGCGGCGATCGCCGCCTCCGCGGTCGGCGCCGGCACGGCGCCGCGCGCCACCAGCTCCTCGGCCCGGGCCGCCGTGCGGTTCCAGACCGTCACCGGGTGGCCGGCGTCCAGGAAGGCGCCGGCCATGGCGGTGCCCATCGGGCCGAGGCCGATCACGGTCACAGGCTGCTTGGACATGGGTGTCCCCCTTCTCGAAAACGGGCGCCCTTCTCGAAATCGGGCGCGCCGGGAACGGGCCCCGCACCTCACGATCGGAGCCCGCCTAGAACGAACGCTCTATCCAGTGCTCAGAACGTAGCACACCCTAAAACGAACGCTCTATTCATTCCGTGGGCTAGACTGCCCCGCGTGAAGACCACCACCGGCACCCGCGAGCGGATCGTCCGGGCCACCTCCCGGCTGCTCCAGCGCCAGGGGTACGAGGGCACCGGCATCAAGCAGATCTCCAAGGAGTCCGAGGCCACCCTCGGCTCCGTCTACCACTTCTTCCCGGGCGGCAAGCAGGAACTGGCGGCCGAGGCGATCCGGCACGGCGACCAGGAGTTCGCGGACCTGCTCCGCGCGGGCCTGGCGGCGGCGGACGACCCGGCCGAGGCGATCACGGTCTGTACCCGGATGCTCGCCGAGGCCCTTCGCGCATCGGACTGGCAGGACGGCTGCCCGATCACCACCACCGCCCTGGAGACCGTCGGACGCGCCCCGGGCATCGAGCAGGCCGTCGCCGAGGCCTTCACCCACTGGCGCGCCATCGTCGAGGAGAAGCTGCGCACCGCCGGCCTCACCGAGGACGACGCCCGCGACCTGGCCGCCACGGTGATCAACACCCTGGAGGGAGCCGAGCTCTCCGCCCAGGTCTCCCGCAGCGAGGAGCCGCTGCACCTCGCCGGCCGCCACCTCGCCCGGCTGATCGGCACCTACCGCTGACCACACCCGGGCGCGCCCGGGCGCGCCCGGGCACCTGGGCACCTGGGCACCTGGACATCCCGGCAGCCCGCACACACACATGGGGCCGGAGCACGAAAAGGGCCGGTGCGACGGGAGACCCCTCCCCCTCGCACCGGCCATCACCGGGAAGCGCTCAGGCCGACGACGGCACCCAACGCCCTTCGCCCACCTCCCGCGGCAACGACGGGCCACCACCCCGCCTCGACTGTGCCGCGTGATCCCCGCGCTCCCGGGGTCCTCTTCTCCGCGGGGCCGTCCGCTCCGCGGGGCCATCCGCTCCGCAGGGCTACCCGCTCCGCAGGGCCATCCGTTCCGCGGGGCCATCCGCCCGCCCCCGGCGGTGGATCTCCGCGGCGACCGCCAGGTCCTGCCAGGCCATGCCGACGCTCTTGAAGAAGCGCGGCCGGTCCGCCGGCACCGGCGCCCCGCCGTGCACCAGCTCGGCGAGGTTCCACAGCGGGTCGGCGGCCGTCACGCCCGCCATCAGCAGGTCACCGGCCTCCCGCAGCGCGGCGGTCCGCGCCTCCACGTACAGCTCGGCACGCGCCACCAGGGTGGCGTCCACCTCGCGGGCCTCGGGCTCGTGCGAGCCGACGGCCACCACGGCGGCGTGGTCGGGCACCAGCGCCCCGTCGAACAGCGGGGTGCGCGCCGTGGTGCAGCAGACCACCAGGTCGGCCGCCGCCACGTCGTCGGGCGTCCCGACCGAGGCCGCGAGCCCGTGGGCCCGGGCGTAGGACGCCAGTGCCTCGGCGGGCGCCTCGCTCCGGGCCACCACGGTGACCCGGTCCAGCGGCCGGACGGCGAGCAGCGCGTCCAGGTGCCCGTACGCCTGCGGCCCGGCGCCGAACAGCACCAGGTGGCGGGCGTCCGGCGCGGCCAGCCGGCGCAGGGCGACGGCGGTGACGGCGGGTGTGCGCAGCGCGGTGAGCGCGGCGCCGTCCAGCAGCGCGAGCGGTTGCAGGGTGGGCCCGTCGAGCAGCAGGTAGCTGCCGGTGATCCGGGGCAGTCCGGCGGCCGGGTTGGCGGGCGCGACACCCGCGATCTTCACCCCGGTGTACGCGGCCGAGGCGGCCGGCATCAGCAGCAGTTCCCCGGCGGGCACCCGTACATTGGTCCGGGCGGGCCCGGCCTCCGGGTCGAGCCCCTCCAGCAGCACCCGTTCGACGGCGTCCGCGGCCTCGACGGGCGTCAGCTCCGGCCCACCACCCCCACCGAGGCCACCGACCGGACCGCCCAGGCCCCCGCCGAGGCCACCGACACCACCGACGAGGCCCCTCGCCCCCGCCGCACCCGAGCCGCTCACAGCAGGAACCCCGTCCCGAGCGCGTCGTCCCCGTCGAGCACGAAGCGGTGCTCCCCGGTGCGGTGGGCGGTCCCGGTCACCTCGGTGACCACGCCCTCGCCGCAGGGATCGCCCGGCAGCACCCGCCCGGTGAAGACCGTCCCGATGATCGACTCGTGCCGCAGTTCCTCCCCGGGGGCGAGCCGCCCCTCCGCGGCCAGCACCGCGAGTCGTGCCGAGGTGCCGGAGCCGCAGGGCGAGCGGTCGATCTGGCCGTCCGCGAAGACCGTGACGTTGCGCTGCGAGAGCCGCCCCGACACGTCCTCGGGCAGCTCGTCGTGGAGGATCACCCCGTAGACGCCGGACAGCCGCGGGTCGTCCAGGTTCCGGACGGCGACGGAGCCGTCCAGGGCGGCGCGGATCTCCCGTCCGACGGCGGTGAGTTCGGCCAGCTGCTCGGGGACCACCGAGAGCCCCACCGCGGCGGCCGGCAGCGAGACGTAGCAGGCGCCGGAGTGCGCGACCGCCACCTCGACCTCGCCGCGCGAGGTGCTCACCGGCAGCTTCAGCGCGCTGACCACGGTGGGCACGTTGCGGAAGGTCACCCCGGTGGTGCGCCCGCCGGCGCGGTGCACCAGGGCGGTGACCCGCCCGGAGGGGACGTCGATCCGCACCCGGGCGACGCCGTCCTCGGGTGCCGGGACGAAGCCGGAGTCCACCGCCCAGGCGCCGAGCGCGATGGTGCCGTGGCCGCAGGCGGTGGAGTAGCCGTCCTTGTGCCAGAACAGCACGCCCAGGTGCGCCTCGTCGTCGTCCGCCGGGACGAGGAAGCCCCCGTACATCCCGGCGTGGCCGCGCGGTTCCCGGGTGAGCAGCTGCCGGACGGTGTCCAGCGCGCTGGGCCGGGGCGCGGTGGCGGTGCCGCCGGCGCCGAGGGCGATGGCCCGGCGTTCGGCCACGCTGTCGCCGGGGATCACGGGCGTCCCGGCGATCACGATCCTGAACGGCTCGCCGGCCGTGTGGTAGTCGACGGTCTCGACGATCATCGCGGGCTCCCGGCCGGCAGCACGCTGATGGTGCGGCTCACGGTGTAGAAGTCCAGTGCGGCCTGGCCCTGTTCGCGGTCGCCGTGGCTGGCGCCCTTGGCCCCGCCGAACGGCAGGTGAAAGTCGACGCCGCTGGAGGGGGCGTTGATCCGGATCATGCCGGCGTCCAGCCGGTCGGCGGCGGCGAGCGCCACGTCCAGGCTGCCGCTGTGCACCGAGGTGGACAGCGAGTGCGGGGTGTCGTTGGCGATGGCGATCGCCTCGTCCAGGTCGGCGGCCGGCAGCAGGACGGCGATCGGCCCGAAGAACTCCTCGCGGCGCAGCGGGTGTTCGGCCGGGACGTCGGCGAGCAGGGCGGGCTCGACGTACCAGCCGGCCCGCTCGGGCACGGCCCCGCCGACGAGCACGGTGGCCCCCTCGGCCCGGGCGGTGGCGAGGGCGCCGGTGAGCCGGTCACGGGCGGCGGCGTTGATGACCGGGCCGCAGGCGGCGTCCAGTGCCGCCGGTTCGGCGAGCGCGGCGAACACCTTGACCAGGGCCGCGCGCAGCGGTTCGTAGGCCTCGCCGACCGCGATGATCCGGCTGGTGGCGGTGCACTTCTGGCCGGCGTACCCGGCGACGGCGTTGGCGATGTGCGCGGCGGCCTGCTCGGTGTCGGCGTCGGGCAGGACCAACGCGGCGTTCAGGCCGCCGAGTTCGGCCTGAACGGGGACGCCGCGCCCGGTGGCGGCCCGGACCACGGCCCGGCCGACGCCGGTGGAGCCGGTGAAGGAGACCACGTCGGCGGAGTCGACCAGCGCCACGCCCTCCTCGGCGCCGCCGGGGACGACGGTGAGCACGTCCTCGGGCAGCCCCGCCAGCTCGGCGAGCCGCAGCGCGCAGGCGGTGGCCTCGGGCGCGGGCTTGAGCACCACGGTGTTGCCGACGGCGAGCGCGGGCGCGAACTTCCAGGCCGGGATGGCCAGCGGGAAGTTCCACGGGGTGATCAGCCCGGCGACCCCGTACGGGCGGCGGCGGGTGAGCAGCAGGCCCTCGCCGGCCGCGGTCTCGTGCACCGCGCCGGAGGGCGCGTACGGCGCCTGGGCGTAGTAGCGCAGGATGGCGACGGTCCGGGCGACCTCGCCGCGGGCCTCGGCGACCGGCTTGCCGACCTCGCGGACGACCAGCGCGGCGAGTTCGTCGGCGTGCGCCTCGACGGCCGCGGCGGCCCGGCCGAGCGCGGCGGAGCGCGCGGCGCTGCCGGCGGCCCGCCAGGACTCCTGGGCGGTGCGGGCGCGGGCGACGGCGTCCCGGACGCCCTCGGCACCGGGCGCCTCGACCTCGATCACCAGGTCGGCGGGGTCGGCGGGGTTGTGGGAGGTGATGCTCACGGCAAGGCCTTCCGGAGGGGATCGGAGCTGGAAGGGGGGACGGTCCCGGAGTAGTGACCCCGGGGCGGTGGCAGCAAGGTGGTGGCCCGGGGAGCGGGCCCGGGTTCAGAGCAGGAACCCCGCCGGGAACGGGTCGCTCGGGTCCAGGAAGTACTGCGCGGTGCCGGTGACCCAGGCCCGGCCGGTGACGGTGGGCACCACGGCGGGCCGTCCGGCGACCTCGGTCTCCTCCACCAGCCGGCCGGTGAAGGTGGTGCCGATGAAGGAGTCGTTGCGGAAGTCCCGGCCGATCGGCAGTTCGCCGCGCGCGTGCAGCTGGGCCATCCGGGCGGAGGTGCCGGTGCCGCAGGGCGAGCGGTCGAACCAGCCGGGGTGGATGGCCATCGCGTGCCGCGAGTGCTCGGCGGTGGAGCCGGGGGCCAGCAGCTGGACGTGGTGGCAGCTGTGGATGGACGGGTCCTCCGGGTGCACCGGCCGGTCGGGGCCGCTGTTGACGGCCTCCATCAGGGCGAGGCCGGCGTCCAGGATCTCCTGCTTGCGTTCGCGCTCGAAGGGCAGCCCGAACTCGGCGAGCGGCAGGATGGCGTAGAAGTTGCCGCCGTACGCGAGGTCGTAGCCCACGGTGCCGTACCCGGGCACCTCGATCTTCCGGTCCAGGGCGACCGCGTACGAGGCCACGTTGCGGATGGTGACCGCCTTGGCGGCGCCGGCCTCGACGTGGACGTCGGCGACGACCAGCCCGGCGGGGGTGTCGAGGCGCACGGTGGTGACCGGTTCGACGACCGGCACCATGCCGGTCTCGACCAGCACGGTGGCGACCCCGATGGTGCCGTGGCCGCACATCGGCAGCAGGCCGGAGACCTCGATGTAGAGCACGCCGAAGTCGGCGTCCGGCCGGGTCGGCGGCTGGAGGATCGCGCCGCTCATCGCGGCGTGGCCGCGGGGCTCGTACATGAGCAGGGTGCGGAAGTGGTCGAGGTGCTGCTGGAAGTGGACCCGGCGCTCGGCCATGGTGGCGCCGGGGATGACGCCGAACCCGCCGGTGATGACCCGGGTCGGCATGCCCTCGGTGTGCGAGTCGACGGCGTGGAACACGTGGCGGCTGCGCATGGCTACTCCGGCTCCGTGGATGGGGGGTGGGGGCCGGCTGCCCCCGCAGCCGGCCGGTTCCTGACATCGGGCGCGGGCGGTCTCGCCCGCGCGGGGCCCGTGCGCGTGGCGCGGGCCCGTGGCGTGTTACGCGAGGCCCTCGGCGAGCGCCTTCTCGGTGGCCGAGCGGACGGCGGCCTCGATCTCCGGGTTCAGCGGCAGCCGCGGCGCGCGGGTCGGCCCGCCGGGACGGCCGGCGATGTCCATGGAGAGCTTGATGGCCTGGACGAACTCGGTCTTGGAGTCCCAGCGCAGCAGCGAGTGCAGGTTCTTGTAGAGCGGCAGCGCGGTCTGCAGGTCGTGCGCGACGGCCGCCCTGTACAGCGCGACGGAGGCCTCCGGCAGGGCGTTCGGGTACCCGGCGATCCAGCCGACCGCGCCGGCCAGGGCCAGCTCCAGCAGCACGTCGTCGGCGCCGATCAGCAGGTCGAGGCCGGGGGCCAGCTCGGCGATCTCGTACGCCCGGCGGACGTCGCCGCTGAACTCCTTGACCGCGACGATCGAGCCCTCGCCGTGCAGCTCGGCCAGCAGCTCGGGCACCAGGTCGACCTTGGTGTCGATCGGGTTGTTGTACGCCACGATCGGCAGCCCGGCCTTGGCGACCTCGGCGTAGTGGGCGCGGACGGCGGCCCGGTCGGCGCGGTAGGCGTTCGGCGGCAGCAGCAGGACGGAGCCGGCGCCGGCCTCGGCGGCCTGCTCGGTCCAGCGTCGGGACTCGGCGCCGCCGTACGCGGCGACGCCGGGCATCACGCGGGCACCGTCACCGGCGGCCTCGACGGCGGTGGTGACGACGCGGGCGCGCTCCTCGGCGGTGAGGGTCTGGTACTCCCCCAGCGAGCCGTTGGGGACGACGCCGTCGCAGCCCGAGTCGATCAGCCAGCGGACGTGCTCGGCGTAGGCGTCGTAGTCGACGGAGAGGTCCGGGCGCAGCGGGAGCGTGGTGGCGACCATGATGCCGCGCCAGGGCCGGGTGGTGTCGTGCGGGGTCTGGGACACAGGTGACTCCTTGGTGAGGTGTGACATTTTATTAGAGAGCGCGGACGGAGACAAGGGTCCCCGCCCACGTCGTGCGGGCCGGTTTCCGGACAACCCCGGGACAGCCCCAGGACAACCCCCCGGAGAACCCGCCAGGTCCCCGGAGACCCCCGGGGGCCGGCCGGGGGCCGGCCAGGGAACCGGACGGTCAGCCCACCCCGTCCGGACCGGCGGCCGCGCCGGCCGCCAGCTGGGACAACGGCACCGGGCAGGCCAGTGGACGGCTGTCCGCCCGGGCCTCGGTCGAGCCGGACAGGCAGGCCAGGGCCGGACCGCACATCCGGCCCTGGCACCACCCCATCCCGGCCCGGGTGAGCAGCTTGACCGTGCGTGCGTCACCCGCGCCGAGCTCCTCCACCGCCTCGCGGATCCGCCCGACGGGGACCTCCTCGCAGCGGCAGACGTCGGTGTCCTCGCGCAGCCACCCGGTCCACCCCGGCGCGGGGCGGTGGGCGGCGGCCATCAGCTCGGCGAAGGCCCGCAGCCGGCCGCGCCGGCGCAGCAGCGCGGTGCGCACCGGACGGTCGGCGACGGCGTGCGCGGCGAGCTCGCCCTCGGCGATCGCCAGGTCGGCGCCGCCGACCCCGCAGGTCTCCCCCGCCGCCCAGAGCCCGGGGACGCTGGTGCGCAGCCGGGCGTCGACCTCCAGCGCGACCGTGCCGTCGGGGACGGTCCGGGTCCGGGCACCGAGTTCGGTGGCGAGTTCGATCTGCGGCACCAGGCCGTGGCCGACGGCGAGCGCGTCGCACGCGATCCGCCGCTGCGTACCGGGCACCGGCCGCCAGTCGGCGTCCAGCCGGGCCACCGTGACGGCGGTGACCCGGTCGGTGCCGTGCGCCTCGACCACCGCGGCGCGCCGCCGCAGCCGCACGCCGTGGCGCAGCAGCGCGCCGCCGTGCCCGGCGCCCTCGACGAGTTTGGCCGGGACGGCGGCCAGCACGCCGGGGCGCCGGGCGTACCCGAGGTAGTCGGTGGCCTCGACGACGGCGGGCACCGTGGCCCCCGCGGAGACCAGCGAGGAGGCGGCGGCGAGCAGCAGCGGGCCGCTGCCGGCCACCACGATCCGGCGGCCGGGCAGCACCAGGCCGCCCTTGAGCATCGCCTGCGCGCCGCCGGCGGTGACCACACCGGGCAGCGTCCAGCCGGGGAACGGCAGCTGCCGCTCGTACGCGCCGGTGGCCAGCAGCACCTTCTCCGCCCGGACGGCCGCGCGGTCGCCGGCGTCCGGCCCGAGCGTGACCCGGACCGTCCACGGCCCCGCGGAGCCCTCGGCGGGCCGCTCCAGCGCCCACACCTGGTGGCCGGTCAGCTGGTCGAGCCGGCCGGCGGCGCGGGCGGCCTCCAGGCGCCGGGCCAGGCCGGTGTAGACGGACCAGCCGTGGTGCAGCCGGTCGGGGCGGCGGGCGCCGAGGCCGGGGGCGGGGTGGCGGTAGTACTGGCCGCCGGTCCGGGGGCCGGCGTCCAGCAGGGCGCAGCGCAGGCCGAGCTCGGCGGCGGTGACGGCGGCGGCCAGGCCGGCCGGGCCGGCGCCGATCACGGCGAGGTCGTAGACGTCAGACGGCGAGGTCGGCACGGCCGTGGCCCTCCTGGGTGGTGACGGTGGTGCCGGGTTCGGCCGGGAGCAGGCAGGTGCGCTGGTTGGGCCGGCCGTCCACGGTGGCGAGGCAGTCGAAGCAGGCGCCGATGCCGCAGAACGCGCCGCGCGGGCGCCCGCCCACCCGGGTGGTGCGCCAGGCGAGCACGCCGTCGGCCCAGAGCGCGGCGGCGATCGTCTGCCCGGGCAGGGCGGCGACCGGGCGGCCGTCGAACTCGATGGTGTGGGCGGGGCCGGGCTCGGCCTCGACCAGCTCGGCGGGGGTTCGGCGCATGGGGGAGGCGCTCCGTTCCGGGTCGGGGGTGGTCAGGCGGCGGCCGGGAATCGCTCGGCCCGGAAGGGCGCGAGGTCCAGCGAGGTCTCCTTGCCGGCCAGCTGCTCGGCGATCAGCAGCCCGGTGACCGGCGCCAGGCCGATGCCCGCGCCCTCGTGGCCGCAGGCGTGGTACAGCCCGGGCACCCGGGGGTCCGCGCCGATCGCCGGCAGGTGGTCCGGCAGGTACGGGCGGAAGCCCCGGTAGGCGCGCATCACGCTGACCCCGGCGAGCACCGGGAACAGCGCCGCGGCCCCCGCGGCGAGCCGGTGCAGCACCTCGGTGGACAGGGTGCGGTCGAAGCCGACCCGCTCCCGGCTGGCGCCGATCAGCACCGGCCCGCCGGGGGTGCCCTCCACCACGGCGGAGGTCTGCAGCGCGGCCGAGCCGCTGGCGACGTCCGCGACGTAGTCGGCGGCGTAGACCTTGTGCCGGACGATCCGCGGCAGCGGCTCGGTCACCAGGACGAACCCGCGCCGGGGCATCACCGGCAGGTGGACGCCGGCCAGCGCGGCGAGCTCGCCGCCCCAGGTCCCGGCGGCGTTGACCACGGCGGGGGCGTCGAGCCGGCCCTGGTCGGTCTCCACCCCGAGCACCGCCCCGCCGCCACCGGTGCGCACCGCCCGTACGGTCTCGCCGGTGTACAGCACGGCGCCGTCGCGGCGGGCCGCGCGCAGCAGGTGGGCGGCGGCCAGGGCGGGCTGGACCTGGGAGTCCTGCGGGTAGTGGAAGCCGCCGGCCAGGCCGGGGGCCAGGTGGGGTTCGAGGTCGCGCAGCCGGTCGGCGGGGATCTCCTCGGAGAGCACGCCGGCCGCGGCCTGCCGGGCGGCGAAGGCGCGCAGGGCGTCCTGGCCGGCCGGGGCGGAGGCGACCACCAGGCCGCCCTTGGCCTCGTACTCGACCTCCGGGCCGAGGGTGTCGGCCAGCTCGCGCCAGAGCCCGGTGGAGTACAGCGCCAGGTCGAGCTCGGGGCCGGGTTCCTTGTCGGAGACCAGCAGGTTGCCCTCACCGGCCCCGGTGGTGCCGCCGGCGACCGGGCCGCGGTCGACGACGGCGACGGAGAGGCCGGCGCGCGCGGCGTAGTGGGCGCAGGCCGCGCCGACCACTCCGGCGCCGACCACGACGACATCCAGGGAAGGTCTCTTGGGCACGTCAGTAATATGTCACATTCCATGGCGGCTGCCAAGACGGCCCACCGCACCTCACCGCACCCTTGCCGGACCCCGGGTACGCGAAGAGCCCCGGCCCGCCGGGTACGGCGGCACCGGGGCTCCCCGACGCACGGATCGGACGATCCGGCGGGACGGATCAGGTGATGTCGTCCATCCGCTCCTGCTGGCGCGCGGCCGGCACGTGCCCGCTCGCGGACGGCGCGGCGGACGCCTCGATGGACTCGACCCCGGCCACCGGCTGCACCGAGAGGTCCACCTCCGAGGCCTCCTCGTCGCTCAGTGCGAGCTCGGGGTTGCGGCGTGCCCTGCGCTTGTCGTTGAAGATCGCGACGCCCACCGCGACGAAGTACAGCGCCCAGATCGGCGCCGCCAGCACCAGCATGCTCAGCGGATCGGCGCTGGGCGTGGCGAAGGCGGCGAAGACCGTGATGCCCATGACCATGCCGCGCCACCAGCCGAGCAGGCGCTTGCCGGAGACCATGCCGACCATGTTCAGCATCACCAGCAGCAGCGGGAACTCGAAGGCGAAGCCGAACACCAGCACCAGGCGGGTGGCGATGTCGAAGTAGTCCTCGGGCGGCAGGATCGGTGTGGTACCCGACGGCGTGAACGCGATCAGCACCTCGACGGTCATCGGCAGCAGCAGGATCGCCAGCGTGACGCCCGCGAGGAACAGCGGCGCCCCGCAGATCATGAAGATGACCGTGTACTTGCGCTCGTGCTTGTGCAGACCGGGCGCGACGAAGGCCCACAGCTGGTACAGCCAGACCGGCACGGTGGCGACCACGCCGGCCGTCAGGGCGACCTTGAGCATCCAGGTGAAGCCCGCGGTCAGACCGATGTTCGAGACCAGCGCGCAGCGGCCCTCGTGCGTCGTGTTGATCTGCGCGATCAGGTCCGGCGTGCAGTGCGGCAGCGGCTGCAGCAGGAACTTCTCGATGTCCTTGTGGAAGACCAGCGCCACGATCGTGAACACCACGACCGCCAGGACCGACTTGACCACGCGGTTGCGCAGTTCCCGCAGATGGTCCGCGAGGGCCATCCGCCCCTCAGGATCCTTGGGCGCCTTCTTCGGCGCCTTGGAGAGCTTGCTCAACCCCGGTCCTCAACTCGTGCGTCGAGACCCGCCGGGTCGGCGGGCCTCCGGATGGATTGGATGGCCGTACGGACGGTCGCGCGGTCAGGTCCCGACCGTCCCGGTCGCCGGCTAGCGCGGTGCGGCCGCGTCCTGTGCGCCGGCCTCCTGCCCGGACACCGGGCGGGCGGTCGCGGACGCCCCCGGCGCGGACTGGATGGTCTTCGCCTGCGCCGCCTCGGCGGCGGGCGCGGGCTCCGGCTCGCCGGCGGGGCCGCCCGCGGCCGCGCCGTCCGCCTTCATGGCCTTGGTCTCGCTCTTCAGGATGCGCATCGACTGGCCGAGCGAACGCGCCAGATCGGGCAGCCGCTTGGCGCCGAAGAGCAGAATGGCAAGAACCACGATCACCAGGATCGCGGTCGGCGAGATCCGCATGCCCGACCACCTTCACACTCATGGCGGCACCGGCAGGGCCGCCCGCTTGCGGGGATGGTAGCCGCTGCGGGTGAAGCGCTGACGAAGGCCGCCCGAACAGGACAGCGACCCCCACGCTGTCCCGGGGGTCACCTGAGAGCGTAACCCGCCCTCACGTCCGCGCAGCAGCCCCCGTCCGGCGGGAGTCCGGCCCCCGGGCGTCCGGTGGGTGTCCCGGGTCCGGGTCCGGCGGGTGTCCGGGTCGCGGTCAGCGTCCGGGTACGGCCGCCGCGAGCTCGCCGGAGGCGTCGGCCAGCGCCCGGGCGGCGGCGTCCACGCCCTTGGCCAGCGCCCGTACGTCCAGCCAGAGCCGGATCGCGAGCACCCCGAGGACCAGCAGGCCGGCGGTGGCGAGCAGGACGGCGGCGACGAGCATCCACGACATACCGCCCACCCTATCCCGGGCCCGGCCGGCCCCGGCGCTCCCCCGGGGCCGGGCACCCGGCCTCCCGACCCCCTGGTCCCCCGGCCTACCGGACCGTCAGCCCTCGACCGGGACGAGCCGCATGGTCCGCACCCCGGCCCCGGTCAGCGCCGCGACGATCTTCTCCCCGGCCGGCTTGCGCACCGGCGCGTCACAGAGCGGGCAGCTGAAGCTGTAGTGCGCCTGCGCGGGCGTGCGACCCAGGGTGAGCCGGAACTCCTCGGCGGGCAGCTCCACCTTCTCCCGGCACTCGGAGCAGTAGACCTTGAATCTGGTACCCGCCTCCACGCCTCAGGCCCGCCCCTCCTGATAGCCGGCCAGCGCCTGGAGAGCGGCGGCCCGGGCCTGCTCCGCCAGCTCCGGCGGCGAGACGATCCGCCCGTCCCGGCCCAGCCGCAGCGCCAGCGGGCGCAGCTGGGAGGGGTCGGCGCTGCGCAGGGTGATCCGCAGTCCGCCGTCGGGCAGCTCCTCGGCGTGGTCGTGGGTGTAGTACTCGGCCACCCAGCGGCCGCCCGAGGAGACCTCGACGACCACCTCGGGGTCGTCGGCGGAGGGGTTGACCAGGCCGCCGGAGAGGTCGCGGGGCTCGCGCTTCGGGGGGTCCGAGGGGGTGTCCAGCACCTTGATCTCGGCGACCCGGTCGAGCCGGAACATCCGGTGGTCCTCGGAGGTCCGGCACCAGGCCTCCAGGTAGGTGTGGCCCTCGGTGAGCAGCCGGATCGGGTCGACCTCGCGCTCGGTCATCCCGCCGCGCCCGTGCGAGTAGTAGCGCAGCCAGAGCCGGCGGCCCTCGCTGAGCGCGCGGTCGATGTCGGCGAAGACGTGGCTCTCCGCCTCGAAGGTGACCCCGACCCGGGCGCTGCCCTCGGCGCTGTCCCCGGCGGCGTTCTCGATCTTGGCGACGGCCCGGGTGAGCGCCTCCCGGTCACCGGCCCGCAGGCCGGGCAGGCCGGCCACCGCGCGGGCGGCCACCAGCAGCGCGGTCGCCTCGTCGGCGGCCAGGCGCAGCGGCTGGGCCACGTCGTCGACGTTGTGCCACCAGATCCGCTCGCCGTCGGTGTCGATGTCCAGCAGGTCGCCGCCGCGGAAGCTGGTGCCGCACATCGGCAGCACGTTGAGGTCGGCGATCAGCTCGCGCTCGCTGATGCCGAAGGCGCGGGCCACCTCGGCGACCTCCGCGCCGGGGCGCTCGCGCAGGTAGGTGACCAGCGAGAGCATCCGGCGGGTCTGGTCGATGGCGTTGCTCATGCCTGCGCTCCTTCGGCGACGGTCGAGGCGGTGGTCCCGGAGGCGGATCCGGCGGCGGTCCCGGCAGAGGCGGCAGTCCCGGCGGGGGCCTCGCTCCGGGCGGCGATGATCTCCACCCCGAGCCCGGCGACCGCCCGCAGCCGGTCGACGACGTCCGCGCGCAGCTCCTCGGGCCCGAGCACCACCACGTCCGGGCCGAACTCGGCGAGGTCGGCGCCCAGCCCGTTGCCGTACGGGATCTCCAGCTCGTCCCAGCCCTCGTCCACCCGGCGGGTCTCCAGTGCCTTGGTGCGCAGCGGGAACCCGGCGCCCCGGCGGACCCGGACGGTCGCGGTGGCGGTGGCGCCCTCGCCGGCGAACTTGGCGACGGTGGCGCGGACGTCCACGTGCTCCGGCACCGGGGCGAGGAAGGCCCCGGAGCGGGCCCGCACCTTGGCGGTGATCCGGCTCAGCCGGAAGACCCGGGCGGCCCCCCGGTCGCGGTCCCAGCCGGCCAGGTACCAGTGGCCGCGCCAGCACTCCAGCGCCCACGGCTCGACCGAGCGCTGCTCGACGGCGGCGGCCCCGGCCTTGCGGTACTCGAAGGTGACCGGACGGCGGTCGCGGGCGGCGGTGAGCAGCGGCTCGAAGGCGGCCTCGCGGGCGGGGATCCGCGGCTCCAGGGCGCTGCGGCCCTCGGCCTCGGTGAACGGCACGCCGGCCGCGCGCAGCTTCTGCAGGGCGCCGCTGGCCGCGCCGGACATCTTGGCCTGCTGCCAGACCCGCGCCGCCAGGGTGAGCGCGGCGGCCTCCTCGGCGTCCAGGGCGATCTCGGGCAGCCGGTTGCGGTCCGGGCGGGCGAGGTAGCCGAGCTCGCCGTCCAGCGCGTTCTCGTCGACGTCGATCACCAGACCGAGCTCGCGCAGGTCGTCCTTGTCCCGCTCGAACATCCGGTTGAAGGCGTCCTCGCTGCTGTTCTGCCAGGCCTCGCGGTACGCCTCGATGGATTCCCGCAGCTCCTTCTTGGAGAGCGGACGTCTGGTGTTCATCAGGCACAGGGCGAGATTCATCAGCCGCTCTGCCTTGGCGATCGCCATCGCTGACCCTTCCGGTGTGCCGCGCCGTGCGCGGGGTTCGCCCGCCGGGCAGTCATGGACCCGGCGGGACCGACCGTACCGGTAGCGGTACGCAGTGCAAAAGCCGACTCCGGAAACGGCCGGAGGGCCGCACCCCGCGCCCGGGGTACGGCCCTCCGACCAGGTTGTCAGACCGCGATCAGGTCGACCACGAAGATCAGCGTCGAGCCGGCCGGGATGGCCGGGGTCGGCGACTGGTTGCCGTACGCCAGGTTCGCCGGGATGGTCAGCTCACGACGGCCGCCGACCTTCATGCCGACGACGCCCTGGTCCCAGCCCTTGATGACGCGGCCGGCGCCCAGCGGGAACTTGAACGTGGAGCCGCGGTTCCAGCTGGCGTCGAACTCCTCGCCGGTCGAGAAGGTCACGCCGACGTAGTGGACCTCGACGACCTGGCCCGGGCGGGCCTCCTCGCCGGTGCCGACCTCGATGTCGCGGATCTTCAGCTCGGCCGGCGGCTCGCCGATCGGGAAGTCGATCTCCGGCTTGGTCTTGTTGCTCACAACTGCCTCTTCTCGGGTTCGTTGACTGCACTCCGGGCGCGGCCACGCGGCCGCGCCCGGAGGTCATACGCACACCATTGTCACCCGGAAGTGGATCAGCCGACGCCCGCGTCCAGGATGTCGACCACGAACACCAGGGTGGAGTTCGGCGGGATGTCGCCCTGGCCCTGGTCCTTGTAGCCCAGGGAGGCGGGGATCACCAGCTCGACCCGGCTGCCCACGGTCTGGCCCTCCAGACCCTGGTCCCAGCCCTGGATGACCTGGCCGCCGCCGACCGGGAAGGAGAAGGCCTGGCCCTTGCTCAGCGAGGAGTCGAAGACCTTGCCGTCCTTCCACAGCGCGCCGGTGTACTGGACGACGACCTTGTCGCCCTTCTCGACCTTCCGGCCCTCGCCCTTGATCAGGACGTGGCTCTTCAGCTCGGTCGGCTCCGGCGCGCCGGCGACCGGGGTGATCTCGGAGG
The DNA here is from genome assembly GCF_053603215.1 of Kitasatospora sp. NPDC004240. Taxonomy (NCBI): domain Bacteria; kingdom Bacillati; phylum Actinomycetota; class Actinomycetes; order Kitasatosporales; family Streptomycetaceae; genus Kitasatospora; species Kitasatospora sp. NPDC004240. Next base: position 16,940 of record NZ_JBSGFD010000012.1, read on the forward strand.
GCTTCTTGCCGTTGTCCTTCACCGCCGGGAAGCCCGCGGGCGGCGGGGTCACGGTGCCGCCCACCACCGCGTCGGGCGCGCTGGTGTTGCGGATGTCGATCACGAAGATCAGGCTGTCCTTGCCCCCGATCGACATGTTCGGGTTGCCCTTCTCGCCGAACGCGGCGGCCGGCGGGGCCACCACCAGCAGACGGCTGCCGGCCTTCTTGCCGATCACCGCCTGGTCCAGCGCCGGGATCAGGCTGTCCATGCCGGCCTGGAAGACCTGCGGACGGCCCTTCTCGTCGTACGAGCTGGGGATGTCCTTGCCGCTCGTCCAGTCCTTGGCGGTGTAGTCCACCGAGGTCCAGGCGTTCTTCTCGACCTTCGCGCCCTTGCCCTCGGAGAGCACCTTGACGACGAAGGAGCCGTCGGCGGCCTCGGCGGGCAGCTCGATGGCGGCCTTCTTGCCGAACTCGCCGGTGATCGTCGGCAGCACCTTGGCGGTGTCCTTGATCGGCGGCACCGGCTCGGCGGTCGGCGTCGGGACGGCCGGGGCGGTCGGCGCCGCGTCGGCCTTGGCGGCGGTGTCCTTCTTGGACCCGCCGTCCTTGTTGACCACGTAGAGCGTGACGGCGCTGCCGACCAGCAGCACGGCCAGCACGGTGCCCAGGACCACGCCGAGCCGCCCGACACCGGGCGGGTTCTCGTCGTAACCGGCCTCGGAGGTGTCCTGGCGGCGCACGTTCGAGGCGAAGATCTGCGGGGCGTCGTCGGTCTTGGTCCCGCCGGCCGGCCGCGGCTCCGAGCCGGGCGTCGCCCAGCCGGCCTGCTGCTTCAGGATCGACGGCGGAACGACGATCGACTCGCCGTCGCCCGGGAGCGGGCCACCGGGCCGCGGGGCGGCCGGGTCGCCGGTGGAGCTCCCGTTAGCGGTGCCGGACCCACCCGGGCTCGACGCTTTCTCAGACATGACTCCCCATCCATCTCGCCACGAGGTCTTCGAGGTCTACGGCCGGCGAGGTGATCGCCGAGGTGCTGTCGCACTGCCGCCCGAACCCGGACGCCGGCGGAGCCTTCCGCAGTGCGAGGGCAGTATGCCAGGTCAGGATGAGGGCGGGCGCTGATGTGCGAGCGCCCGCCCAAGCGTACGAGGTTACGCCAACCCTGTCCCGGACTGCCGCCGAGACCGACCTCACGATCCGGGACGCCCCGGCTACACGGCCTCCAGGATGTCCACCACGAAGACCAGCGTGGAGTTGGCCGGCACGGCCCCCTGCGCCTGGTCCTTGTAGCCGAGGGACGGCGGCACCACCAGCTCCACCCTGCTGCCCACGGTCTGCCCGACCAGGCCCTTGTCCCAGCCCTCGATCACGCTGCCGGTGCCGATCTGCAGCGCCTGAGCGCCGCCGTGCGACCAGGAGGAGTCGAACTGCTTGCCGTCGCTCCACAGCACCCCGGTGTACTGCACCAGCAGGGTCTGGCCGGCCTTCACCTGCTTGCCCTCGCCCTTGATCAGCACCGCCTGCTGCAGCTCGGTGGGCGGTGCCTGCCCGGGCGGGATGGTGATGGTGACGGCGGCCTTGCCGTTGTCCTTCACCTGCGGCATGGTCGCCGGCGGCTGGGTCATGGTGCCGGAGAGCGTGGAGTCCGGCGGCAGGCTCTCCATGATGTCCAGGACGAACACCACGGTGTCCCCGCCGCCCACGCCCAGCTGTTCGTTGCCCTGCTCGCCGAAGGCGGCCGCGGGCGGGGCCACCACCAGCAGCCGGCTGCCGACCTTCTTGCCGATCACGCTCTGGTCGAAGGCCGCCACCAGCTGCCCGCTGCCGGCCTGGTAGAGCTGCGGCTTGCCGCCCGGGTCGTACGAGCTGGGCAGCTCCTTGCCGGTCGTCCAGTCCTTGGCCGTGTAGTTCACCGTCACCCAGTCGCCCTTGTTGACCGTCGAGCGGTCGCCCTCACTCACCGTGTTCACCACGAACTGGCCGCTGGGCTGGCCGGCTGGGATGGTGATGGTGGCCTTGGTCCCGAAGCTCCCCGTCACGGTCGGCATCGGTTCGGCCTCGGCGACCGGGGAGGGCACGGTCGGCGCGACGCTGGGCGCCGTGGTCTGGCTCGACGCGGCGGGCTTGGCCGTGCTGCTGCAGGCGACCGCCAGCAGCAGGGGCAGGACGAACAGCAGACCGGCGGTACGGCGCACGGCGTTCCTCACTGTCGGTGGACGTCGAAATGTCCGACTCGACCGACAGCGTATGCCCGGACCTGCCCGGACCCCGGTAGAACCACCGGGGCCCGGGCAGGTCGGGATCACGGACGGCGGGGCGCGCCTCCCCGCGACGGCTCACATCCCCGCGATGAGCTTCTCCACCCGCTCGTCCACCGAACGGAACGGGTCCTTGCAGAGCACCGTCCGCTGCGCCTGGTCGTTGAGCTTCAGGTGCACCCAGTCCACCGTGAAGTCGCGGCGCTGCTCCTGCGCCCGGCGGATGAAGTCGCCGCGCAGCCGGGCCCGGGTGGTCTGCGGCGGCACCGACTTGGCCTCGAAGGTCTTGAGGTCGGTGGTCACCCGCAGTGCCTGGCCCTTGCCCTGGAGCAGGTAGAACAGCCCCCGGCGGCGGTGGATGTCGTGGTAGGCGAGGTCGATCTGGGCCACCCGCGGGTTGGACATGCTCATCTGGTGCTTGGCCCGGTAGCGCTCGATGAGGTTGTACTTCATGATCCAGTCGATCTCGGTGGAGACCGTGTCCAGGTTCTCCGTCCGGACGGCCTCCAGGGTGCGGCCCCACAGGTCGAGCACCCGGGCGATCGTCCCGGTGTTGATGCCCTTGCGGTCGGCGAACTCCAGGGCCTTGGTGAAGTACTCCTCCTGGATGTCCAGCGCGCTGGCCTCCCGCCCGTTGGCGAGGCGCACCTGGTGGGTGCCGGTGAGGTCGTGGCTGACCTCGCGGATCGCCCGGATCGGGTTCTCCAGGGTGAGGTCGCGCATCACCACGCCGGCCTCGATCAGCCGCAGCACCAGGTCGGTGGAGCCCACCTTGAGCAGGGTGGTGGTCTCCGACATGTTGGAGTCGCCGACGATCACGTGCAGCCGGCGGTAGCGCTCGGCGTCGGCGTGCGGCTCGTCCCGGGTGTTGATGATCGGGCGGGAGCGGGTGGTGGCGGAGCTCACGCCCTCCCAGATGTGCTCGGCGCGCTGGCTGACGCAGTACACCGCGCCGCGCGGGGTCTGCAGCACCTTGCCGGCACCGCAGATCAGCTGGCGGGTGACCAGGAAGGGGATCAGCACGTCGGCCAGCCGGGAGAACTCGCCGTGCCGGGCCACCAGGTAGTTCTCGTGGCAGCCGTAGGAGTTTCCGGCCGAGTCGGTGTTGTTCTTGAAGAGGTAGACGTCGCCGGCGATGCCCTCCTCGTGCAGCCGCCGCTCGGCGTCGACCAGCAGGCCCTCCAGGATGCGCTCGCCCGCCTTGTCGTGCGTCACCAGCTCGACGACGTCGTCGCACTCGGGGGTGGCGTACTCGGGGTGGGAGCCCACGTCCAGGTAGAGGCGGGCGCCGTTGCGCAGGAAGACGTTGCTGCTGCGGCCCCAGGAGACGACGCGGCGGAAGAGGTACCGGGCCACCTCGTCGGGCGACAACCGCCGCTGGCCGCGGAAGGTGCAGGTGACGCCGTACTCGTTCTCCAGCCCGAAAATTCGGCGGTCCATGAGGCCTCCCGTATCCCTGATCCCTGATCGGAATATTCCTGGTCGGAGTTGTCCGAAACCGCCTCCGCGAGGCCTTGACCGGTGATCAGGGCCCCGCAGGGGCACAGGAGTCCCGCTCGGCGGACGGACCGCCGGGACGGGACTCCCCGTACTGCCTAGTCGGCCGGCGGGGTGGCCGCCGGCTTCTCGTCGTCGTCCGTCTCGGCGGACTGGTCGCCGTCGAGCAGCCGGCTGAGCTGGCCGCCCACGACGCGCTTGAACTTGCGCTGCTGGAAGCGCTGGCGGTCCAGCACCGCGACCTCCAGCTGCTCCGGGGTCAGGGCGCGGGGGCTGCCGCCGTTGGGGTCCCTGGCCAGGGAGTCCACGGCGAGCTTGAGCGCCTCGGTCAGCGACAGGCCGGAGCGGTGGCGCTGGCCCAGGTAGTTGCCGATGGAGTCGGCGTTGCCGCCGACCACCACGTAGTTCTTCTCGTCGACGACGGAGCCGTCCGGCGTGAGCCGGTAGATCTGGTCGTCGTCGTCGGTGCGGCCGACCTCGGCCACGATCAGCTCCACCTCGTACGGCTTCTCGCCGACCGAGGAGAAGATGGTGCCCAGCGTCTGGGCGTAGACGTTGGCCAGGCCGCGGGCGGTGACGTCGGCCCGGTCGTACGAGTATCCGCGCAGGTCGGCGTAGCGCACGCCGCCGATCCGCAGGTTCTCGAACTCGTTGTAGCGGCCGACCGCCGCGAACGCGATCTTGTCGTAGATCTCCGAGACCTTGTGCAGGGCCCGGGAGGTGTTCTCGGCCACGAAGACGATGCCGTCGGCGTAGGTGAGCACGACCACGCTGCGACCGCGCGCGATGCCCTTGCGGGCGTACTCCGCGCGGTCCGCCATGGCCTGCTGGGGCGAGACGTAGAACGGTGTCGACACCGGCGGTCGTCCCTTCCTTCGGTGGGTGACGGCTCAGAGCAGCGGGGCCTGGGGGCCGTTGGGGTGGGTCAGCCGCTGGTCGGTGATGGAGACCGCGATGTCCGCGACCTCCTGCTCGGTGAGCCGGCGGAAGCCGTCCTCGGTGATCAGCGACACGATGGGGAAGATCTTGCGCGCGAGGTCCGGGCCGCCGGTGGCGGAGTCGTCGTCGGCCGCGTCGTAGAGCGCCTGGACGACCAGGGTGGCGGCCTGCTGGCCGGTCAGGTCCTCGCGGTAGAGCTTCTTGAGCGAGCCCCGGGCGAACAGCGAGCCGGAGCCGGTGGCGGCGAAACCACGCTCCTCGGAGCGGCCGCCGGTGACGTCGTAGGTGAAGATCCGGCCGCGGCCCCGGTCGAGGTCGTAGCCGGCGAACAGCGGGACGACGGCGAGGCCCTGCATCGCCATGCCCAGGTTCCCCCGGATCATGGTGGTCAGGCGGTTGGCCTTGCCCTCCAGCGAGAGCACGGTGCCCTCGATCTTCTCGTAGTGCTCCAGCTCCAGCTGGAACAGCCGGACCATCTCGACCGCGAGGCCCGCGGTGCCGGCGATGCCGACCGCGCTGTACTCGTCGGCCGGGAAGACCTTCTCGATGTCGCGCTGGGCGATCACGTTGCCCATGGTGGCCCGGCGGTCACCGGCGAGGACCACACCGCCGTCGAAGACCGCCGAGACGATCGTCGTACCGTGCGGGGCCTCAATCACCGCCCCCTCCGGCAGGCTGCGCCGGCCCGGGATCAGCTCCGGCTGGTGCTCCGCCAGGAAGTCGAGGAACGACGAGGACCCGGGGGTCAGGAAGGCGGCCGGTAGACGCCCGGTGCCGCGAGTGTTGGCTTCCACACGATTCCTTCCAGGTAGCTTGAACGCGCTGCCCGCACCCTACCGGGGCAGGCGGACGGAAGCTGCCGCCCGCCTGCCGACGGTTGGTCGCTATCGCTGATTCCGCGAATGTCTGGTCGTTCTCCGCGGTGGTTACTGGCCACCCTTTTGCACGAACTGCCGCACGAAATCCTCGGCGTTCGACTCCAGGACCTCGTCGATTTCGTCGAGAACCGCGTCGACGTCGTCGCTCAGCTTTTCCTGACGCTCCTTGAGCTCCTCGGAATTCTGTGCTTCCGCGGCCTGCTCCTCGACCTCCTCGGAGGAGCGGTTCGCCCGCTGCTGGCCGCCGCCGGTGTCCTTGCTCGCCATTTCCCTCACCCCGCTCGATTCGTCTGGCACGGCTTGGTCAGTGCTGCTGCACCGACCCTATACACAAGGTGCGACAATCGCTCCCGGTTTGCGTCGGCGCTTCCTGTCCAACACCCGCTGTCACCCCGGATGATTCCCATTCGCCGGGCGTTCACCCGTGGTGATCGAAAAGTTACCCGCCGGCCAGCACGCGCAGCAGGTCCTCGGCGGTGCGACAGCGGTCCAGGAGTTCCTTGACGTGGTTGCGCGTCCCGCGCAGCGGCTCCAGGGTGGGCACCCGCTGCAGCGAGTCCCGGCCGGGCAGGTCGAAGATCACCGAGTCCCAGGAGGCCGCGGCGACGTGGTCGGCGTACTGTTCCAGGCAGCGGCCGCGGAAGTACGCCCGGGTGTCCTCCGGGGGCTTGGAGACGGCCCGCTCGACCTCCTCCTCGGTCAGCAGCCGCTCGAACCGTCCACGGGCCACCAGGCGGTTGTAGAGGCCCTTCTCGGCCCGTACGTCGCTGTACTGGAGGTCGACCAGCTGGAGCCGGGGGTTGTCCCACTCCAGGGCGTCCCGGCTGCGGTAGCCCTCCAGGATCTCCCGCTTGGCGATCCAGTCCAGCTGGCGGGAGAGCGACATCGGGTCGCGCTCCAGCCGGCCCAGCACGTCCTCCCAGCGGGCCAGCACGTCCACGGTCTGCTCGTCCGCGTCGGTGCCGAAGCGGTCCTCGACGTACTTGCGGGCCAGTTCGAAGTACTCCAGCTGGAGCTGGACGGCGGTGAGCCTGCGCCCGTTGCGCAAGGTGATCAGGTGCTTGAGCGAGGGGTCGTGGGAGACCCGGTGCAGGGTGCGCACCGGCTGGTCCACGGCGAGGTCGGAGGCGATGAAGGAGTCCTCGATCATCGCCAGCACCAGCGAGGTGGTGCCCAGCTTGAGGTAGGTGGAGATCTCGGAGAGGTTGGCGTCCCCGATGATCACGTGCAGCCGGCGGTACTTCTCGGCGTCGGCGTGCGGTTCGTCCCGGGTGTTGATGATCGGACGCTTGAGGGTGGTCTCCAGGCCGACCTCGACCTCGAAGAAGTCGGCGCGCTGGCTGATCTGGAAGCCGTGCCCGGAGCCGTCCTGGTGGAGGCCGACCCGGCCGGCGCCGGTGACCACCTGGCGGGAGACGAAGAACGGCGTGAGGTGGCGGACGATGTCGGCGAACGGGGTCGCCCGCTTCATCAGGTAGTTCTCGTGGGTGCCGTAGGAGGCGCCCTTGTTGTCGGTGTTGTTCTTGTACAGGTGGATGGTCTGGCCGTTGGGCAGCTCCAGTGCGCGCCGGGCCGCGGCGGCCATGATCCGCTCGCCGGCCTTGTCCCAGAGCACGGCGTCGCGCGGGTTGGTGATCTCCGGCGAGCTGTACTCGGGGTGGGCGTGGTCCACGTAGAACCGGGCGCCGTTGGTGAGGATCACATTGGCGAGCCCGATGTCCTCGTCGGTCAGCTGGCTGGCGTCCGCGACCTCGCGCGCGAGGTCGAAGCCCCGGGCGTCGCGCAGCGGATTCTCCTCCTCGAAGTCCCAGCGGGCCCGCCGCGCCCGGTGCATCGCCGCCGCGTACGCGTTGACGATCTGGGACGAGGTGAGCATGGCGTTGGCGTTGGGGTGCCCGGGCACGGAGATCCCGTACTCGGTCTCGATGCCCATCACGCGCCGTACGGTCATGCGGCCCTCCTTGCCCGGTGCGCCGCCCCCCACGGGCGGAGCACTGACGTACCGCTGAACAACACCGCCGCCGGCGGTGTGCCCGCGAACGGTGGGTCGAGCCTAGAACGCCGCACCGACGGCGTGGCCCTGAGACGCGCCGTCCGGCTGCGGGGCCGCGAGGCGCCACAGCCGGACGGGAGTGCGTGCTCCTGCCGTCAGCCGCTCACAGGTACTGGCCCGTGTTGGCGACGGTGTCGATCGAGCGGCCGGACTCGGCGCCCTGCTTGCCGGTGACGAGCGTGCGGATGAACACGATCCGCTCGCCCTTCTTGCCGGAGATGCGGGCCCAGTCGTCCGGGTTGGTGGTGTTGGGCAGGTCCTCGTTCTCCTTGAACTCGTCCACGCAGGCGGCGAGCAGGTGGGAGACGCGCAGGCCGCGCTGACCGTGGTCGAGGAAGTCCTTGATGGCCATCTTCTTCGCGCGGTCGACGATGTTCTGGATCATCGCGCCGGAGTTGAAGTCCTTGAAGTACAGGACCTCCTTGTCACCGTTGGCGTAGGTGACCTCCAGGAAGCGGTTCTCCTCGGTCTCGGAGTACATCCGCTCCACGACCGACTGGATCATCGCCCCCACGGTGGCGGGCACCGAGCCGTCGTGCTCCTTGACGTCGTCCGGGTGGAAGGGCAGGGAGTCCTTGAGGTACTTGGAGAAGATGTCCTTCGCGGCCTCGGCGTCGGGGCGCTCGATCTTGATCTTCACGTCGAGGCGGCCGGGCCGCAGGATCGCCGGGTCGATCATGTCCTCGCGGTTCGAGGCACCGATGACGATGACGTTCTCCAGGCCCTCCACACCGTCGATCTCGGCCAGCAGCTGCGGGACGATGGTGTTCTCCACGTCCGAGCTGACGCCCGAGCCGCGGGTGCGGAAGAGCGACTCCATCTCGTCGAAGAAGACGATGACGGGGGTGCCCTCGCTCGCCTTCTCCCGGGCCCGCTGGAAGACCAGGCGGATCTGCCGCTCGGTCTCGCCCACGTACTTGTTGAGCAGCTCGGGGCCCTTGATGTTGAGGAAGTAGCTCTTGCCCTGGGGGCGGCCGGTGACCTCGGCGACCTTCTTGGCCAGCGAGTTGGCGACCGCCTTGGCGATCAGCGTCTTGCCGCAGCCGGGCGGGCCGTAGAGCAGCACGCCCTTGGGCGGGCGCAGCTCGTACTCCTTGAAGAGGTCGGCGTGCAGGTACGGCAGCTCGACCGCGTCGCGGATCAGTTCGATCTGGTTGGCGAGGCCGCCGATCTGGCGGTAGTCGATGTCCGGGACCTCCTCGAGGACCAGCTCCTCGACCTCGGACTTCGGCACGACCTCGTAGACGTAGCCGGAGCGGGGCTCCAGCAGCAGGGCGTCCCCCGCCCGGATGGTGGCCTCGCGCAGCGGTTCGGCGAGCCGCACCACCCGCTCCTCGTCGGTGTGGCCGATGACCAGGGCGCGCTCGCCGTCCTCCAGGATCTCCTTGAGGGTGACGATGTCGCCGATGCGCTCGAAGGCCATCGCGTCCACGATGTTGAGGGCCTCGTTGAGCATCACCTCCTGGCCGCGGCGCAGCACGTCGAGGTCGACGTTGGGGCTGACGTTCACGCGGAGCTTGCGGCCCCCGGTGAAGATGTCGGCGGTGCCGTCCTCGTTGGCCTCGAGGAAGGTGCCGAATCCGGCCGGGGGCTGTGCCAGCCGGTCCACTTCCTCCTTGAGGGCCACGATCTGGTCGCGGGCCTCGCGCAGGGTGGAGGCGAGCCGTTCGTTCTGGGCGGTCACGCCGGCCAGGTTGGTCTGGAGCTCGACGATCCGCTCTTCGAGGATTCTCGAATTGCGCGGCGAGTCGGCGAGCTTGCGGCGCAGCACGGCGATTTCCTGCTCAAGGTACGAGACCTGAGCGGCCTCGTCGGAACCACGAGCGGGCCTGCCGGTGCTGCGGTTGTAGTCGTCATCGTGGGCTGCCACGGTCCTCACCTCCTCCGGGGAGCTGGACGCTTCCAGACCCTACCTGGGACCAGGGGTCCGTAAACCCCTAGATCAAGAAAGATGGAACGGGCGTGTCCGATCTTCGCCCTCGCGTGCTTCCCCTCTGCTATGGGGATACCCACCATGCACGTCCCAAAGCCGGTCGGGGGTATCGTCGGGCGAGTCGATATCCGATCGCTACCGACACCTGCGGTGCGATCGTTGTACGAATGGCGGGAATGCCCTCGATCGGGGGCGACTCGGGACAGAAACGGCAGGAGACCATGTCGGTGACCGGTGAGGCGGCGGCGCGGGACGCGCTAGAGGTGTGGATCGACCAGGACCTGTGCACCGGTGACGGCATCTGCGTCCAGTACGCGCCCGAGGTCTTCGAGCTCGACATCGACGGTCTCGCCTACGTGAAGGGACCGGACGACGAGCTGCGCCAGCAGCCGGGCGACACCGCGCCGGTGCCGCTGACGCTGCTTCAGGACGTCGCCGACTCCGCCAAGGACTGCCCCGGCGACTGCATCCACGTGCGCCGGGTCGCCGACCGCGTCGAGGTGTACGGGCCGGACGCCGAGTAGGGCGCGGCCGTCATCAGGCCCGGTCGATCGGGGCGGTGGTCTGGGAGCGGTCCCAGCCGCCGCCCCGTCGCTTCCAGGTGACGTCCAGTGAGATGTCGGGGGCGGCCCGCGGCACGTCCTCGCTCGAATAGCCCTGGGCGTGCGCGGTGACGGCGCCGTCGGAGCGCAGCGCGAGCCGTCCGACCGTCAGGTTCTCCGTCTCGGGCAGCAGGGTGGCCAGGACCACCGGGGCGCCGTCCGGGGCCGGGGCGGGGCCGAGCAGGTAGACCGCGTCGGGCGGGGTGCCGTTCTCGGCGGCGCAGTGCGCGGCGACCACGGTGCCGGGCCGGCCGTCGCCGAGGTCGGCGGTCAGGGCGATGGCCACCTTCACCGGGAACGGGCCGCACTCCAGCGGGAGCCGGGCCTTCGCCGGGTCGGGGGCGGCGGCCGCGGGGAGCGCCTTCGGGGTGCCGCGCAGCGGCTTCGGCGTGCCCTCGGCGGGGCTCGCGGCGAGCGCGCCCGTCACCACCGCGGCGCACCCGGCGGCCACCAGGGCCCAGTGCCGGGGGGCGCCGCCGTACGGCGACCTCACCCGCTCGCGCCGCCCGTCCCTCGACGTCCCGACCGCGCTCTCCACCAGGCGTTCCCCTCCAGTGGTCCGTGTGAGCGAGCATCGTCCCACACCCCGGGGCCGGACGTGCGGGAGGGGCGGTACGGATCGGCCGTACCGCCCCTCCCCGGGACGTCCCGCGGGTCAGCCCTGCTCGGACGGCCCGTTCTCGCCCTCGGCGGCGCGGGCGGCGGCCCGGGCCGCGGCGCGCTCCTGGAGCGTGGGCTCCGGGGTGGCGCCGTTGTCGTAGTCCTCGCCGTACGCGCCCTTGGCGGGGCGGCGGCGGCGCAGCGGCGGCTCGACGCCGTCGGCCAGGCGGCGGGCGGTGAGCAGGAAGCCGGTGTGGCCGATCATCCGGTGGTCCGGGCGGACGGCCAGGCCCTCCAGGTGCCAGGTGCGGACCATGGTCTCCCAGGCCTGCGGCTCGGTGAAGGTGCCGTGCTCGCGCAGCGCCTCGACGGTGCGGGACATCTGCGTGGTGGTGGCCACGTAGCAGCAGATGAGGCCGCCGGGGACGAGCGCCTTGGAGGCGACGTCCAGGCACTCCCAGGGGGCGAGCATGTCGAGGATGACGCGGTCGACGTCGGACTCCACCAGGTTGTCCTGGAGGTCGCCGACGGTGAGCTTCCACGCCGGGTGCGGCCCGCCGAAGTAGCGCTCGACGTTGCCCTTGGCGATGTCGGCGAAGTCCTGGCGGCGCTCGTAGGAGGCGAGCATGCCGGTGTCGCCGACGGCGCGCAGCAGGTAGGTGGAGAGCGCGCCGGAGCCGACGCCGGCCTCGACCACGCGGGCGCCGGCGAAGATGTCGGCCATCGCCAGGATCTGCCCCGCGTCCTTGGGGTAGATCACGGCGGCGCCGCGCGGCATGGACAGGACGTAGTCGGGGAGCAGGGGGCGCAGCGCGAGGTACGGGACGTTCCCCGTGGTGCGCACGACCGTGCCCTCGGGGGCGCCGATCAGCTCGTCGTGGGGGAACGCACCCTTGTGGGTGTGGAACTGGTTCCCGGCCTGGAGCGTGAACGTGTAGTGGCGGCCCTTGGGGTCGGTCAGCTGGACCTGGTCCCCGACCTGGAAGGGCCCGCGTCGGCGGGTGGCACCGGTCGGTTCGGACATGCGCCCAATCCTAACGGTCCGGGCAGGTCGCGCCGACCACGGTGATCATCCCGGCGCCCGGCCGCCGTGCGGGGCGGGGTCAGCCGCGGCCGGTGACGGCGGCGGTGAGGCGCCGCTCGATGTCGGTGAGCGCGGCCACGCCGAACACCCGGCCGTCCTCCTCGACGACCAGGTACTCCCCGGCGGGGGTGGCGCGCACCGCCCGCAGCAGGTCCTCGCCGGTGAGGTCGGCGGCCAGCCGCAGGCCCGGTTCGAGGTCGCGGGCGAGCGCGCCGACGGCGACCCAGGGGCGGCGGTGCTCGGGCACCGCCCGTACGGCGGACTCGCGGACCAGGGCGACCGGTTCGCCGCGGCCGTCGACCACCACGACCGCGCCGGCCTCGGCCTCGCGGGCGCGGCGCAGGGCCTCGCCGAGCGGGGTGTCGGCGGTGACCTCGACGGCCCGGCGGGCCAGGTCGCGCAGCCGCAGGCCGGGCAGCGCCTCCTTGAGCCGGGCGTTGCGCAGGCTGCCGCCGGCGCCGTTCCAGATGATCGCGGCCAGCACGGCGGCGAGCACCGCGTCGATCATGGTGTCGGTGGTGCCGCGGTCGGCGCCGCGGGTGGCGGAGAACAGCGGCAGGCCGATCAGCACCGCGATCGCCAGCGCGCGTCCCGCCCAGGCGGCGGCCACGGTACCGGCCATCGGGCGGCCGGTGACCGCCCAGACCAGGGCGCGCAGCATCCGGCCGCCGTCCAGCGGCAGGCCGGGCAGCAGGTTGAAGGCGGCGACCACCAGGTTGGAGACCATCAGCCCGGTGAGCAGCACCCCGGGCACGGTGGCCAGCTCCACGGCCTGCAGGGCGAGGTAGAAGAGGCCGCCGAGGACGAGCGAGAGCAGCGGGCCGACGAAGGCCAGCCAGAACTCGCGCCAGGGCCGCTCGGCCTCCTTCTCGATCTCGGAGACGCCGCCGAAGAACTGCAGCTGGATGCGGCGCACGCCGAGCCCGTAGCGCAGCGCGACCAGGGTGTGGGCGAGCTCGTGCACCAGCACGGAGGCGTAGAAGGCCACCGCGAAGGAGAAGGCCACCAGGTAGCGGGTGCCGCCGAGCTCGGGCAGCACGCGGTCCAGCTGGCCGCCGAAGACCCAGGTGATCAGCGCGGCGATGACGAACCAGGAGGGCGTGACGTAGATCGGCACGCCGAAGGGGCGGCCCATCAGGATGCCGCCCGGCCGCTCCGGCTCCTCGGGCGGCCGCGGGCCCGGCCGGTCGCCGCCGCCGGTCGGTGGCTGGTCGGAGGTCTGCCGACCCCTGCTGTCGCTCACCGTGATCCCTTCAGATCGGTCCCTCGTCGTGCACCGCGCGCCGGTGCGCCCACGCTACGTGATCCCGGGCGCCGGCGCGGTGCGCGCCCCTCCCACTGCCCTCATACCCGCTGCGGGGCGCCGCGAGCGGCCTTGCCGGCACCACCTCGGCGGCACCTCGGCAACGGTCGGGTGACGACGGGGGCAGTACGGTGGCAGCGAGATGACAGCGAGGACCAATAGGGTCAGGGGCATGCACGAGACCGACCAGAGCACGGCCGGACGCCCCCCGGTGGACGGCACGCCGCCCGCACCGGCCCGGAGCGCCGCGGCGCCGACCGGACTGTCCCCGTCGCGTGCCGGGGACTTCCTGACCTGTCCGCTGCTGTACCGGCTGCGGGTGATCGACCGGCTGCCGGAGCCGCCGAGCTCCGCGGCGACCCGCGGCACCCTGGTGCACGCCGTCCTGGAGCGGCTCTTCGACAGCCCGGCGGCCGACCGGACGCCGGAGCGGGCGCTGGGCCTGCTGCGCCCGCAGTGGGAGCGGCTGCTGGGCGAGCGCCCGGAGCTGGGCTCGCTGTTCCCGGACGACCCTGACGGCGGCGCGCTGGCCCGCTGGCTGGCCGACGCCGAGAAGCTGGTCACCCAGTGGTTCCGGCTGGAGGACCCGACCCGGCTGCACCCGGTGGAGCGCGAGCTGTACGTGGAGACGGCGCTCGACTCCGGGCTGCTGCTGCGCGGTTACATCGACCGGGTGGACGTCGCCCCCAGCGGCGAGGTGCGGCTGGTCGACTACAAGACCGGCCGCGCGCCCTCGCGGGACTTCGAGGGCAAGGCGATGTTCCAGATGAAGTTCTACGCGCTGGTGGTGTGGCGCTGGAAGGGCGTGATCCCCAAGCGGCTCCAGCTGGTCTACCTCGGCGGGGGCGGCGACGTGGTCTCGTACGACCCGGACGAGGCCGACCTGCTGGCGGTGGAGCGCAAGCTCCGGGCGCTGTGGGAGCGGATCACGCTCGCGGTCGCCACGGGGGACTTCCCGGCGACCCGCAACCGGCTCTGCGACTGGTGCGACCACCGGGCCAGCTGCCCGGAGTTCGGCGGCACTCCCCCGCCGTACCCGCTGCCGCTGGCCCGCAGGTCCGACGATGGCGATCCCACGGGGGATCCGATGAACGAGGAGTCCTAGGTGACGATCCGAGTGCTGCTGGTCGACGACCAGCCGCTGCTGCGCACCGGCTTCCGGATGATCCTGGAGGCCGAGTCCGACCTGGTGGTGGTCGGCGAGGCCGGCGACGGTCAGCAGGCGCTGGACCAGGTCAGGGCGCTGCAGCCCGACGTGGTGCTGATGGACATCCGGATGCCGCGGATGGACGGCGTGGAGGCCACCCGCCGGATCGCCGGCCCGGGCCGCGACGGCCCGGTGAAGGTGCTGGTGCTGACCACCTTCGACCTGGACGAGTACGTGGTGGAGGCGCTGCGCGCGGGCGCCAGCGGCTTCCTGCTCAAGGACGTCCCGGCCGAGGAGCTGGTGCAGGCGATCCGGGTGGTCGCGGACGGCGCCGCAATGCTCGCCCCGAGCATCACCCGGCGACTGCTGGACATGTACGCCACCAAGTTGCCGTCCGGCGACGAGGCGCCGCCGCAGGCGCTGACCGCGCTGACCGAGCGGGAGCTGGAGGTGCTGAGACTGGTGGCGCGCGGGCTGTCCAACGCGGAGATCGCGGCGGAGCTGTTCGTCAGCGAGACCACCGTGAAGACCCACGTCGGCCACGTGCTGACCAAGCTTCAGCTCCGCGACCGGGTCCAGGCGGCGGTGTACGCCTACGAGAGCGGCCTGGTGCGCCCCGGCACGCTGTAGCAGCCCCGGACATGACGGTGGCCCGTCCGTTCCCCCTGCACCCTGGGGGACGGGCGGGCCACCGTGCTGAGGGTGACGCTCCGGCGGGCCGGCACGGTTGCGCCGGCCCCGCGCGGGCTACTTGCCGACGCGGCTGATCTCCCAGAAGCGGAAGACGCCGGTGGTGTCGACGGTGGACTCCACGCCGGTGATGTTGCTGCGGGAGGCGTAGAAGGACTTGTTCTGGAACAGCGGGATCATCGGCACGCCCTCGGCGACGATGTTCTGCATCTGCGCGTAGGTGTTGGCGGTGGCGGCGCGGTCGGCCTGCTTGAGGCTGTCCGGCACCAGCTTGCCGCTGATCCGGGCGTCGTCCCAGCCGTGGTGGTACGCGCCGCCCTCGACGACCAGCGGGGCCACGTAGTTGTCGGCGTCCGGGTAGTCGGCGCTCCAACCGATCATGTACGCCTGGTACTTGCCCTCGGTCCAGGCCTTCTTGTAGACGTCCCAGTCGGCCTCCTGGTTGACCGTCACCTGGAAGAGGCCGCCGTTCTCCAACTGCTTCTTCAGCAGGTCGGTCTCGGCGCCCTCGGCGCGCGAGCGGGACCAGGAGAGGGTGATCTTCACCGGCATCTGCACCTTGGCGGCGCTCAGGATGGCCTTGGCCTTGGCCACGTCCTGGTCGCCGTAGCGGTCGAAGAAGGCGGTGTTGTGGCCGACCACGCCGGCCGGCACCACCGAGTACAGCGGCTGGACGGTGCGGGCGTAGACGTCCCGGGCGAGGCCCTTGCGGTCGATCAGCTGGGCCGCCGCCTGGCGGACGGCCGTGTTGCCGGTGACCGGGTCCTTGGTGTTGAAGACCAGGTAGCGGGTGGCGTTGCTGTCGCCCTCGACGACCTGGAGGTCGTTCTTGCCGCCGAGCTGGTCGGCGCGGATCTGGGCGGCGGCGCCGGGCTCCAGGCCGTCGTCGGCGAGGTCGACCTCGGACTTGTCGAGCGCGGTCTTCAGGTCGGAGGCCTTCTCGAAGTACCGCAGCGTGAACTTGGAGTTCCGGGTCTTCTCGTCGCCGCCGTAGTTCTCGTTGGGCAGCAGGACGACCTTGCTCGGGCCGTGCTCGGTGCTGTCCATCGAGTCGACCTTGTAGACGCCGGAGCCCACCAGCTTGTCGTTGGGCAGCAGCTTCTCGGCCGGGTAGACCTCCTGGTCGACGATCGCGCCGGCGGGGCCGGCCAGCTTGGCCGGGAGCACCGCGTCGGGCTGCGAGAGGTGGAAGACCACCTCGGTGTCGTTGGGGGCGTCGACCGACTGGATCGAGGCGAGCAGACCGGCCGGACCGTTGGGGTCGTTGATCTTCTTGGTGCGCTCGATGGAGAAGACCACGTCGGAGGAGGTCAGCGCGTGCCCGTTGGAGAACTTCAGGCCGGAGCGCAGCTTGCAGTGGTACTGCTTGGCGTCCCCACCGGTGAACTCGCAGGACTGGGCGGCGTCCGGGGCCGGCGTGGTGGACGCGGCGGGGAACTTCAGCAGCGACTGGTGGGTGTTGCGCAGCAGCAGCCAGGAGCCGTTGTCGTACGCGCCGGCCGGGTCGAGCACGTTGGTGACGTTGGTGCTGCCCATGATGATCGACTTGCCGCCGTCGCCCTTGACCGCCTCCGTGACCGAGCCGCAGCCGGTCACCGCGGCGGCGACCAGGCCGGCGCAGCCGAGTACTGCCAGTCGTCGTTCAGCGGAAGTCTTCACGGGTCGCGTCCTTCTCGATGCGGGCCGGTGGGGCCGGTGACCCGCGAAGGGTGCGTCTCCGGGGATGGGGAGGCGCGCGCGGGCCGGATGCCCTGCCGTAGGACCGGAGGCATGACGGGGTTGCCCGTCAGCGACGCAGGCGCGGCAGGTGGTGGGGGGTGGAACTGGAGTAGCGTGCCATATCGAACACGTACGACCGATACCCGTGCAGATGACGTTTGGGAAACGTGCTGACAGGGCATCTCGGGTGGCTCTTCGAGTTGTCAGCCAATGCCCGATTTCTCCCCGGACACCCCCCACCGTGGGCATATGCCAAGCCCTTACCGGCGGGTAGGAAGTCACCGCAATGAGACGATAATCACACCAGGCGGGCCTGAGGGGCCTGTCCAAGGGTGGAGAACGCCGTTCCGGATCGTGAGAACTCCCCGGTTCCGTCCCGGTTCGCCCCGCCCGCGCGGGGCCCTGTTCGGCCCACCCGCGCGGACCCGGCTCAGACCCGCGCGGGCCCCGGCTCAGACACGCGAGGCGACCAGCGAGCTCAGCAGTTCGAGGTCCACCTGCTCCAGCGACGGCAGCACCAGCCGCCCGGGCGCCGGCTCGATCGCCGCCACCGACGGGACGGCGATCACCGGGCAGCCGGCCGCCTCGGCCGAACGGACCCCGGTCGGCGCGTCCTCCACCACCACGCAGCGCGCCGGCTCGGCGCCCAGCCGGCGCACCGCCTCCAGGTACGGGTCCGGGTGCGGCTTGGTGCGCGGCACCTCGTCCCCGGCGACCGAGAAGGCGAAGTGGTGGGTGCCGACCGAACCCAGCACGATGTCGATGATGTGCCGGTGCGAGGCCGACACCAGCGCGGCCGGGATCCCGTGCGCGGCCAGCGTGTTGAGCAGCCGCTCGGCGCCCGGCATCAGCGGCACCCCGCCGCCCAGCAGGTCCACGAAGCGCTGGTTGATCAGCACCGTCAGGTCGGCCGGCGCCAGGTCCACCCCGGTGGCCGCCAGCAGGTAGTCGATCACCCGGCTCATCGGGCCGCCCACCACCTGGGCGCGGTCCTTCTCGTCGAGCGCGTACCCCAGCTCGGCGAAGAGCGAGGCCTCGGCCTGCCACCAGAGGTCCTCGGTGTCGACCAGCGTCCCGTCCATGTCCAGCAGCACCGCCTGGAGGCCCCGGCCGTCGCCGTGACCGAGGGACCGGGTGGCGGTGGAGATGGTGGTCATGGCGGGGATCCTTCCGTCCGGGCCGGGTCGGGCCGGCCCCGGGGATGGCACGGGCCGGCCCGCTGGTGAGCGGACCGGCCCGTTCAGGATGATCCAGGATACGCCTGGTCCGCCGGAAAGGAGCGAACGCAGCGCGTCGTGCGCGTTACCGCGCGTTGAAGTACTTCGCCTCCGGGTGGTGGATGACGATCGCGTCGGTGGACTGCTCGGGGTGCAGCTGGAACTCCTCGGAGAGCACCACGCCGATCCGCTCCGGCTTCAGCAGCTCGGCGATCTTGGCCCGGTCCTCCAGCTCCGGGCAGGCCCCGTAGCCGAGCGAGAAGCGGGCGCCGCGGTACTTCAGCGCGAACATGTCCTTGACGTCCTGCGGGTCCTCGCCGGAGAAGCCCAGCTCGTAGCGGACCCGGGCGTGCCAGAACTCGGCCAGCGCCTCGGCCAGCTGCACGGACAGGCCGTGCAGCTCCAGGTAGTCCCGGTAGGAGTTGTTGGCGAACAGCTCGTTCGCCGCCTCCGAGATCCGGTTGCCCATGGTGACCACCTGCAGGCCCACCACGTCCCGGACGCCCGACTCCTCGGGGCGGAAGAAGTCCGCCAGGCAGAGCCGGCGCCCGCGCCGCTGGCGCGGGAAGGTGAAGCGGGTGCGCTCGGTGCCGTCCTCGTTGAAGACGATCAGGTCGTCGCCCTTGGAGTTCGCCGGGAAGTAGCCGTAGACCACGGCCGCCTCCAGCCAGCCCTCGGTCTGCAGCCGGTCCAGCCACATCCGCAGCCGCGGCCGGCCCTCGGTCTCCACCAGCTCCTCGTACGAGGGGCCCTCGCCGCTGCGCGCCGCCTTCAGACCCCACTGGCCCTTGAACAGCGCGTCCTCGTCCAGCCAGGAGGCGTAGTCCGCGAACGGCACGCCCTTGACGATCCGGTCGCCCCAGAACGGCGGCGCCGGAACGGTGTTGTCCACCGTGACGTCCGAGCGGATCTGGCCGAGGTTGACCTCCTCCGGCTCCTCGACCTCCACCCGGGCGTGCCGGCGCTGCTTGAGCTCCGGCAGGGTCGCGCCGGGCACCCCGCGCTTGACCGCGATCAGCGCGTCCATCAGCCGCAGGCCCTCGAAGGCGTCCCGGGCGTAGCGGACCTCGCCCTCGTAGATCTCGTGCAGGTCCTGCTCGACGTAGGCGCGGGTGAGCGCCGCGCCGCCGAGGATCACCGGGTACTCGGCCGCCAGCCTGCGCTGGTTCAGCTCCTCCAGGTTCTCCTTCATGATCACGGTGGACTTCACCAGCAGGCCGGACATCCCGATGACGTCCGCCCGGTGCTCCTGCGCGGCGTCCAGGATCGCCGAGACCGGCTGCTTGATGCCCAGGTTGACCACGTTGTAGCCGTTGTTGGACAGGATGATGTCGACCAGGTTCTTGCCGATGTCGTGGACGTCGCCCTTGACGGTGGCGAGCACGATGGTGCCCTTGCCCTCCGAGTCGGACTTCTCCATGTGCGGCTCCAGGTGCGCCACCGCGGACTTCATCACCTCGGCGGACTGCAGCACGAACGGCAGCTGCATCTGGCCGGAGCCGAACAGCTCGCCGACCACCTTCATCCCCGACAGCAGCGTGTCGTTGATGATCTCCAGCGCCGGACGCAGCGTCAGCGCCTCGTCCAGGTCGGCCTCCAGGCCGCCCCGCTCGCCGTCGATGATCCGGCGCTGCAGGCGCTCCTCCAGCGGCAGCGCCGCCAGCTCCTCCGCCTTGGACGCCTTCACCGAGGCCGAGGAGACGCCCTCGAACAGCTCCAGCAGGCGCTGCAGCGGGTCGTAGCCGTCCCGGCGGCGGTCGTACACCAGGTCCAGCGCCGCCTCGCGCTGCTCCTCCGGGATCCGGGCGATCGGCAGGATCTTGGAGGCGTGCACGATCGCCGAGTCCAGGCCGGCCTCGACGCACTCGTGCAGGAACACCGAGTTCAGCACCACGCGGGCGGCCGGGTTGAGACCGAAGGAGATGTTGGACAGGCCCAGCGTGGTCTGCACGCCCGGACGGCGGCGCTTGAGCTCGCGGATCGCCTCGATGGTCTCGATGCCGTCGCGGCGCGACTCCTCCTGACCGGTCGCCAGGGTGAAGGTCAGACAGTCGACCAGGATCGAGCCCTCGTCGATGCCGTAGTCGGCGGTCAGCTCCTCGATCAGCCGCTCGGCGATCGCCACCTTGCCCCCGGCGGTGCGGGCCTGGCCCTCCTCGTCGATGGTCAGCGCGATCAGGCCGGCGCCGTGCTCGCGGGCCAGCGAGGCGATCCGGCCGAAACGCGAGTCGGGGGCGTTGCCGTCCTCGTAGTTGACCGAGTTCAGCACCGCGCGGCCGCCCAGCGCCTCCAGGCCGGCGCGCAGCACCTCCGGCTCGGTGGAGTCCAGCACGATCGGCAGGGTCGAGGCGGTCGCCAGCCGGCCGGCGATCTCCTTCATGTCCGCCACGCCGTCCCGGCCGACGTAGTCCACGCACAGGTCGAGCATGTGCGAGCCGTCCCGGATCTGGTCGCGGGCGATCTCCACGCAGGCCTGCCAGTCGGCCGCCAGCATCGACTCACGGAACTTCTTGGAGCCGTTGGCGTTGGTGCGCTCGCCGATCGCCAGGTACGAGGTGTCCTGACGGAACGGCACCGCCTGGTAGAGCGAGGCCGCCGAGGGCTCCGGACGCGGGTCGCGCGCCGCGACCTCCCGGCCCTGGACCCGCTCGACCACCGCGCGCAGGTGCTCCGGCGTGGTGCCGCAGCAGCCGCCGACCAGCGACAGGCCGTACTCGCGGGTGAAGGTGTCGTGCGCCTCGGCCAGCTCGGCCGGGCTCAGCGGGTAGTGGGCGCCGTCCTTGCCGAGCACCGGCAGGCCCGCGTTCGGCATGCAGGACAGGCCGATCCTGGCGTTCTTGGCCAGGTAGCGCAGGTGCTCGCTCATCTCGGCCGGACCGGTGGCGCAGTTCAGGCCGATGTAGTCGACGCCCAGCGGCTCCAGCGCGGTCAGCGCGGCCCCGATCTCCGAGCCCAGCAGCATGGTGCCGGTGGTCTCCACGGTCACCTGGACCAGCAGCGGCAGGTCCAGGCCCGCCTCGGCCAGCGCCTGCTTGCAACCCAGGACCGCGGCCTTGGTCTGCAGCAGGTCCTGGCTGGTCTCCACCAGCAGCGCGTCGGCGCCGCCGGCGATCAGGCCGGCCGCGTTCAGCCG
This sequence comes from Kitasatospora sp. NPDC004240, assembly GCF_053603215.1. Classification (NCBI taxonomy): domain Bacteria; kingdom Bacillati; phylum Actinomycetota; class Actinomycetes; order Kitasatosporales; family Streptomycetaceae; genus Kitasatospora; species Kitasatospora sp. NPDC004240. The sequence goes on from NZ_JBSGFD010000012.1 coordinate 37,977, forward strand.
GAAGCCCTCGCGGAGCGTCTCGTACGGGGCGTGGCCCAGCGTCGGCAGCTTGGTGCCGGGGCCGATCGAGCCGAGCACCCAGCGGGTGCGGCCGTCGGCGGCGTGCTCGTCGGCCACCTCGCGGGCGATCCGGGCCCCGGCCTCGGACAGCTCGAAGATGCGCTCGGGGATCTCGTACTCGCCGAGCGCGGACAGGTTGGCGCCGAAGGTGTTGGTCTCCACGCAGTCCACGCCCACCGCGAAGTAGGCCTCGTGGACGGAGCGGACGATGTCGGGCCGGGTCACGTTCAGGACCTCGTTGCAGCCCTCCAGCTGCTGGAAGTCCTCCAGGGTGGGGTCCTGGGCCTGGAGCATGGTGCCCATCGCACCGTCGGCCACCACCACGCGGGCGGCTAGTGCTTCGCGCAATGCGTTCGCGCGGCTCTGGTGGGCGCTGGACGGGACGGCTGCAACGGCCATGGGGCTTCTCCCTGGGTGCGACGGCTGTCGGCTTTGCGTCCCCGCTTGATCGGGGACGCACGTGGCCAGGGTATCCGCCCCGGCCCCACGGGTGAGGGGGCATTCCGTATCCTGAGCGCTCGGCCGAGATCGGGGGGTACACGGATGGCGGTTTTCCGGGCTGGACTGCGGAGCGCGGGCGGGGTCGTACGGCGCTGGGGCGGGGCCGTACGGGGCTGGCCGGGCGCCGCCCGCCGGCGCTGGCGGGGCTGGTCGCGGTGGCGGCGGGCCCTGGTGGTGACGGCGCTCCTGCTGGCCGTCCCGGTGGCCACGCTCGGCAGCGCCGCCCTCGCCCTGCGGCTGCAGTACGTCGGCGACCCCTCCCCCGAGGCCCGCACCCGCGGCAAGGACGCGGTCTGGCTCGGCCACGCCTGGGTGGACGGCCGCAAGGGCGACGCCGACATCGCCGCGCTGGCCCGGCTGCTCGCCGGGACCGGCGTCCGCGACCTGTACGTGCACACCGGCCCGCTGGAGCACGACGGCAGCCTGCCGGCCACCGCGCACCCCAAGGCGCGCTGGTTCACCGACGCGGTGCACCGCGCCCTGCCCGGCATCCGGGTGCAGAGCTGGCTCGGCGACGTCGTCCGGCCGGAGAAGGACGGACTGGACCTGGAGGACCAGGCCAGCCGTGACCGGGTCACCGCCGCCGCCCGCCAGGTGCTCGACCAGGGCTTCGACGGGGTCCACTTCGACATGGAGCCGATCCGGCCCGGCTCGGCCGGCTGGCTCGCCCTGCTCGACCAGGTCCGCCCGGTGACCCGCGAACGCGGCGCCCAGCTGTCGGTGGCCGCCCCGCAGATCGACCCGGTCCCCGGGCTGCACACCGCCGGGATCGCGCTCACCGACCACGGCAAGTGGTGGGACCAGGCCTACTTCGCCGAGACGGCCCGCCGGGTCGACCAGATCGCGGTGATGACGTACGACTCCAGCATGCCCACCGCCTCGCTCTACGGCGGCTACAACGCCCTCCAGACCGAACTCGCCCTGGAGGCCACCCCGGAACACGTCGACCTGCTGATGGGTCTGCCCTTCTACTGGGAGGACCGGTGGGGCCACTGGGGCCACGCCGAGACCGTGGCCGACGGCATCCGCGGCATCCGGCTCGGCCTCGGCCGCGGCGACCTCGGGCGCAGGAACTTCGGGGTGGCGCTGTACGTGGACTTCGCGGCGACGCCGGAGAACTGGGCCGACTACCGCGAGGGCTGGGTGCGCTGACCCCGCCCGGACCTGGTCCGGCCCGGACCCGGGCCGGGCCTGGGCCGGGCCGGGCCGGGCCGCTCAGGCCGCCAGGCGGTGGGCGAGGGCGTCCAGGTAGCGGTGGATCTCGCGGTCCTCGCGCATCAGGTAGTGGTGGACGAAGCGGTAGAGCGGCCTGCGGATCTCACCGCGCTCGGTGATGGTCAGCGAACTGCCGGAACCGGCGGGCGTCAGCACGCTCGTCCAGGTGCCGCCGTACGGCAGCTCGGGATCCGCGATGCCGGTCACCAGCAGGTGCGGGGCCTCGCTCTCCAGCACCTCGTACGTGGTGTGGCCGTGCCGGTCGTACTCGCGCCAGCGCACCTGCGCGCCGGGGGCGGGCAGGCGCTCCACGTGGGTCAGGTTGCGGCGCCAGGCCGGGTACAGGTCGATGTCGGTCATCACGTCCCAGACCGCGCCCGGGGGCTGCGCCAGGTCGAGTCCGCCCTCCGTGACGTGCTCCACCGGCAGCCGGCGGCCCGCCGCCACGGCGAGTGCCGCCGCCCCGGCCAGTACGGCACCCGCGCCGATCCACAGCCATCCGCTCATCAGCCCGACTCCTCACACCCGTCGGCCAGGCCCCGTCTCCCATCATCACCCCGCCGGGGAGCGGGGGCACGGGAAGAGGGGACGGGCGCACGGGAAGCGAGGGGTGGGGGCCAGAGGCGGGGCCGGGCGCGCGGGAAGCGGGGGCCGGGCGGGCCCGTCCCGCGGCCTGGCGTGATAACCACTGGATCGGGCCGCCCCGCTCCCCCAGACTGTCCCGGTGCCGGCCGCCGTGCGCTTCAAAGCCCGTAGGCTGGGCAGGTAGGGACCATGGGGCGAGGCGTTCCATGGGTGACGAGAGGTTCGACAGTCGGCGGCTGGCCGCCCGGCGACCCGGCAGGCCCGTGCGGGCCGGGCAGGGCCGTTCGCCGACCGGAGGGAGACGCTGGGTGATCGAGCTGGAAGATGTTCCCGAGTTGATCGACCCGGTCATGGTCTGCGCCTTCGAGGGCTGGAACGACGCCGGGGACGCCGCCTCGGCGGCCGTGGCGCATCTGGACGAGACCTGGGGCGGCAAGGTGTTCGCCGCCCTGGACGCGGAGGACTACTACGACTTCCAGGTCAACCGGCCGACCGTCTGGCTGGACGGCGGCATCCGCCGGATCACCTGGCCGACCACCCGGCTCTCCGTGATCCGGGTCACCGAGCCGAAGACCCGGGACCTCGTGGTGGTGCGCGGCATCGAGCCGAGCATGCGCTGGCGCTCGTACTGCAACGAGCTGCTGGCCTTCGCCCACGAGCTGGGCATCGAGCTGGTGGTGATCCTGGGCGCGCTGCTCGGGGACACCCCGCACAGCCGTCCGGTGCCGGTCAGCGGGGTCACCTCGGACCCGGAGCTGGCCCGCCGGCTGGACCTGGAGGAGAGCCGCTACGAGGGGCCGACCGGGATCGTCGGCGTGCTCCAGGAGGCCTGCACCCACGCCGGGGTGCCGGCGGTGACGCTCTGGGCGGCGGTGCCGCACTACGTCGCGCAGCCGCCGAACCCGAAGGCCACCCTGGCGCTGATCAACAAGCTGGAGGACCTGCTGGACCTGCGCATCCCGCCGGGCGAGCTCAACGAGGACTCCCGCGCCTGGCAGCTGGGCGTCGACCAGCTGGCCGCCGAGGACAGCGAGGTGGCCGAGTACGTCCAGCAGCTGGAGGAGGCGCAGGACACCGCGGAGCTGCCGGAGGCCTCCGGTGACGCGATCGCCCGCGAGTTCGAGCGCTACCTGCGCCGCCGGGAGAACGTCGGTCCGACCGGGGAGAAGCCGGTCGCCGGGCACGCCACGGCGGAGCGTCCGCCGGCCGAGCCGGAGACGCCGAACGCCCCGAAGGAGCAGGACGGCGCCGAGGAGGACTGAGGCCGTCCCGCCGGGCACCGGCGGAACGCGGAAGGGGTGTCAGGAGGCCGGGCCTCCTGACACCCCTTCCGCGTCACCTCTCCGGCGGCCGGCGGTCTACCGATCGGGCGTCAGAGCGCCACGCCGAGCAGCGCGTCCACCGTGCGCGAGACCAGGCCGGGCGCGCCGATGTCCTCGCCGCCCTCGGCCTCCTGCAGTGCGGCCCAGCGGTCGACCGCGGCCAGCGCGGCGGGCGCGTCGAGGTCCTCGGCGAGCGCGGCGCGGACCTCGGCGAGCATCGCCCCGGCCGACGGGCCGTCCGGGCGGGAGACCGCGGCGCGCCAGCGGGCGAGGCGTTCGACGGCCTCGTCCAGGGTGGCCTTGGTCCACTCCCAGTCCGCGCGGTAGTGGTGCGAGAGCAGGGCCAGGCGGATCGCGGCCGGGTCGACGCCCTCGCGGCGCAGCGCGGAGACGAAGACCAGGTTGCCGCGGGACTTGGACATCTTGTGCCCGTCCAGGCCGACCATGCCGGCGTGCACGTAGGCGCGGGCGTAGGGGTGGGCGCCGGTGGCGACCTGGGCGTGGGCGGCGCCCATCTCGTGGTGCGGGAAGGAGAGGTCGCTGCCGCCGCCCTGGATGTCGAAGGACATGCCGAGGTACTGGAGGGCGATCGCGACGCACTCGATGTGCCAGCCGGGGCGGCCGTGGCCGAGCTCGGTGTCCCAGGCGGGCTCACCGGGGCGGGCGGAGAGCCAGAGCAGGGCGTCCAGCGGGTGGCGCTTGCCGGGGCGGTCCGGGTCGCCGCCGCGCTCGGCGAAGACCGGGGTCATCGCCTCGCGGGTGAGGCCGGAGACCTCGCCGAAGCGCGGGTCGGCGTCCACCGAGAAGTAGATGTCGCCGTCCAGCTCGTACGCGGCGCCGTCGGCGAGCAGCTTCTGGACCAGCGGCACGATCCACGGGATGGACTCGACGGCGCCGATGTAGTGGGCCGGCGGGAGCAGCCGCAGGGCGGTCATGTCCTCGCGGAACAGGGCGGTCTCGCGCTCGGCGAGGGCGACCCAGTCCTGGCCGGTCTCGACCGCCCGCTGGAGCAGCGGGTCGTCCACGTCGGTGACGTTCTGCACGTACAGGACGTCGTGTCCGGCGTCCTTCCAGACCCGCTGGGCGAGGTCGAAGGCGTTGTACGTGGCGGCGTGGCCCATGTGGGTCGCGTCGTAGGGGGTGATGCCGCAGACGTAGATCCGGGCGGTGCCGTCCTGCGGCACGACCTCCCGGATACCGCCCGTCGCGGTGTCGTGGATACGGAGCGGGAGCCCCTGACCAGGCAGGGCGGGAACGTCGGAGGCGGGCCAGGCATGCATGGCACCGACTTTAGCCGTGCGAACATTTGAAAGCCTAACCAACAGGAAAGATCGACTGGATTCGTGGCCCGATCGCCTTCCGACTGATAAGGACCGGCCATTGATGCCTTCCGGAAGGTGTTGCTCCGCCCGGGGGGGAATAAACGGCGCCCCGGAGTCGCCGCGCGCTGTCGCGCGTCAGTCCGAGGACTGACGTCAGCCGATGACGCGGATGTTCTCGGCCTGCGGGCCCTTCTGGCCCTGGGTCACGTCGAACTCCACCTTCTGGCCCTCGAGCAGCTCACGGAAGCCCTGGGCGGCGATGTTCGAGTAGTGGGCGAACACGTCCGGGCCGCCGGTCTCCTGCTCGATGAAGCCGAAGCCCTTTTCGCTGTTGAACCACTTCACGGTGCCGGTAGCCATAACCGTCTCCTCTAAAACTGGGGCATCAGGGCCCACACCTCGTGGACCCGAGTAGCCGCGATCCCCATCCGGAGACTAAAACACCGGACAAAACAAATGCGCCTGTTGGTTGGACCAGCAGGCGCACACAAACGTTCATGGGAACCAAAACTGCAACTGCTTCGACTGTAGCACGACGTCACCCCGACTGACCGGGGAGTTTCTGCCGACCACGTCACGTTTGCGGCCCCCGGAACGAGGGCACGCGGCGCCCGCCGAAGCGGACGCCGCGCGCCTGTCACTGCACCGGGGCGGTCACGGCCGCCCCCTCCGGACGGTCAGCGCCGTCCGGCCGGCTCCGGCACGCCGTGCGTACCGGTCAGCGGGGCCGGGCCCGCCTGGGGGCCGGCGCTGTCGCCGTGGCCGGGCCACCAGGCGGCGCGGCCGATCAGCGCGGTGAGCGCCGGGGTGAAGAAGAGCGCCATCACGAAGGCCGCCAGGCCGATGCCGAAGGCCATCGCGAAGCCGAACTCCAGCATGAAGACGTTGCCCGCGAGCATGAAGGTCGCGAAGGACGCCGCCAGGATGAACCCGGCCGCCGCGACCGTCGGACCGCCGTGGCGCAGCGCCTCGCGGGCCGCCTCGCGCGGGGTGCGGCCCTCGCGGGCCTCCTCGCGCAGTCGGGCGATGATCAGGATGTTGTAGTCGGTGCCGATCGCCACCACGAAGAGGTAGATGAGGATCGGCAGCATGAACATCAGGCCCGTCTCGCCGCCGATGTTCTGGAAGATCAGCGTGGCGGCGCCGAGGGTGGCCGTGAAGCCCAGGCCGACCGAGGCCATCAGGTACCACGGGGCGACCACGCTGCGCAGCTGCAGGGCGAGGATGAGCAGGATCAGCAGACCCGCGATCGGGAAGACCAGCTGGTAGTCGTGGGTCATCGCGAGGTTGATGTCCTTGTAGACCGCGGTCAGACCGCCGACCTTGGCCTCGGTGCCGGCCGGGGCCTGCGCGTGGGCGACCTCCCGCAGCTCGGTGACGGTCTCGATCGCCTCGTTGCTGGCCGGCTCGTTCTTGAGCAGGACGGTGAACTCGGCGGTCGCGCCGTCGGTGCTGACCTGCGGCTTCGACGCGGCCTGCGCCACGCCGGGCACCGCGCCGAGCTTGGCCGCGTAGCCCTCGAAGACGGCCGGGTCGAGCTTGGCGCCGTTCTTGGCGGACAGGTAGACGTGGCTCGGGTCGGCGGCGCCGGCCGAGAAGCCGTTCATCAGCTTGTCCTGGACGACCATCGACTCCTTCTCCTTGGGCATGGAGCTGCCCGCGAGGTCGAAGGTGCCGGTGTAGCCGAGGGCGGCGGCCGACAGGGCCAGCAGCACACCGCCGGAGGCCACCGCGACGACGCCGGGGCGCCGCTCGACCATGCGGCCCATGGCGGTGAAGCGGGCGTTGCCCGGCTCCTGCATCCACTTCTTGCCGGGCCAGAACACGCCCTTGGCCGGGATGACCGCGAGCAGCGCCGGGGCCAGGGTGAGCGAGGCGAAGGCGGTGACGACGACCGCGATGGCCAGCGCCGGGCCGAGGGCCTTGAACATGCCGAGGCTGGAGAGGATCAGCACCGCGAAGGCGACGGTGACCGCGCCGGCGGCGGAGGCGATGGCCTCGCCGACCCGGCCGACCGCGTTGGCCACGGCCTCCTTGCGCTCGTCACCGGCGCGCAGGCGCTCGCGGTAGCGGAACGCCAGGAACAGGAAGTAGTCGGTGCCGACGCCGAGCACGACGACGATCAGGATCGCCGAGAGCACCGGGGTGCTCTCCAGGTTGAACGCCTTGGTGGCGTACGCGATCGCGCCGTTCGCGGTCGGCATGGCGAACATCAGCGAGACCAGCAGCGGCAGGATGCCCGCCAGGATGCTGCGGAAGATGATCCCGACGATGATCGCGACCAGCACGACGGTGGACATCGCGATGAGGGCGTCGGCCGAGCCGGAGGCCTCCTTCTGGTCCAGCGCCTGGCCGGCCTGACCACCGACCTGGAACTTCAGGTCCGTGCCCTCGGCGAGCTTCTTGCCCTCCTCGCGGAGCTTCTTGGCGGCCTCGCCGAACTCGTCCGACTGCTGCGTCGACTTGTCGATGGCGATCGGCGCGAGGGCGTACTTGCCGTCCTTGGAGGTGCTCTGCTCGGACGCCGGGATGATCTTCTCGACGTGCTCGATCTTCTTGTCGGTCAGCCCCTGGACGACCTTGGCCATGGCGGCCTTGTCGGCGTCGTTCATGGCGCCGCCGTCCTTGCGCTCGAAGAGCGCCAGGGCGGAGGGGGTGAAGCTGGACGGGAAGGCCTTCTCCTGGACCATCGAGGCCTGGATGGACTCGTAGTGCTTGGGGAGGAACGCGGCCTCGTCGGTCTGGGCGTTGATCTTGGGCGCGCTGATCGCGATGGCGAGCATCGCGACGACCCACCCGGCGATCACCCACCAGGCGCGACGGACGACGAAGTGTCCAAGTCGGTGGAACATGCTCGTGATGCCTCCTGGGCATGGTTCACCGCAGCCCTTGGGGGACGGGACGCCGGGCGACGGATCGGGAACCGGCCGGGTCGCGGGCAGCGCGAAGCGCCCGCTCCCTTGCCGGTCGGCAGGTAAGTGATTGAGAGCATCATCTTACGAGAACTTGCTTGCCGACCGGCAAGTGACCCCCGTAAGCCAACCCCCTCGGGGACGCCTCTCCGGCGGCCCCGCACCATCTTCACCCCGCGGACGGGGCTCTGACCTCGTGCTCCGGGTGGAGATTCCTCCCCCTCAGGGTGGAGTTTCCACCCTGAGATCAGGGAGGGAATCAGGGTCGGGGGTAGGGAAAACCCCACCCCGCCCCCGAGGCAGGCCCCAGGGAGAACTCCCCCGCCAGCCGGATACCTCGCCAACCCCGGCTTCCCTACTGTCATTTGTGGCGCCGGACCCACGGCCGGCGCCACAAGGCACAGGCACACAGCTACTGATCCCCGGCGGCCGACCACCGCCGTACGCCCGCACGCCCCGCGGCCGACCGCCGCGCACTCCCTGGGGGAAGTTCCCGTGAAAACCAAGCTCGGCATGGCTGCCGCGATGGGCGCATGGAGCGCCCGGCACCGGAAGACCGCGGTCTTCGGTTGGCTGCTCTTCGTCGTCCTCGCCGCCTTCCTCGGCGGCCTGCACGGCAAGGAGGAGATCAAGGAGCACGAGCAGATGCCCGGCGAGGTGGCCCGGGCCGCCAAGATCATCGACGAGGCGGGGCTGAAGACCCCGGCCGGCGAGACCGTCCTCGTCCAGAGCGCCACCCAGAGCGCCGACTCCGCCGCCTTCAGGGCCGCCGTCGACCAGGTCGTCGCCGCCGTCAACGGCACCGGCAAGGTCTCCGACGTCCGCTCCCCCTACGACAGCCACGCGATCTCGGCCGACAAGCACTCCGCGCTGGTGCAGTTCACCGTCAACGGCGACCGCGAGGAGGCCGGCGACAACGTCACCGTCGTCCTCGACGCGGTCAACGGCGTCCAGAAGAAGCACCCGGACCTCACCGTGGTCCAGTTCGGCGAGGCCAGCGCCGGCAAGTGGTTCGAGGAGCAGTTCACCGAGGACTTCGCCCGCGCCGAGTGGACCGCCGTGCCGCTCGCCCTCGGCATCCTGCTGGTCGCCTTCGGCGCCCTGGTCGCCGCCGTCCTGCCGGTCGTCCTCGCCATCACCGCCTTCGTCGCGGCCGGCGGACTGGTCGCGCTCAGCAGCTCCTTCCTGCACACCAGCAACGACGCCAGCTCGGTGATGCTGCTGGTCGGCCTCGCCGTCGGCGTCGACTACTGCCTCTTCTACCTGCGCCGCGAACGCGAGGAACGGGCCGCCGGACGCGACCTGGACACCGCGCTGAAGATCGCCGCCGCCACCAGTGGCCGGGCCGTCCTGGTCTCCGGCGTCACCGTGGTGGTCGCCATGGCCGGCATGTTCCTCACCGGCATCGCGACCTTCCAGGCCATGTCGTACGCGACCATCGTGGTCGTCATCACCGCCGTGCTCGGCTCGCTGACCGTGCTGCCTGCGCTGCTGTCGATGCTCGGCGACCGGGTCGAGAAGGGGAAGGTCCCGCTGCTCGGACGGCTGCGCCGCCCCGACGCGGCCACCACCGGCGGCCGGGTCTGGAACGCCGTCCTGACCCCGGTGCTGCGCCGTCCGCTCGCCGCGACCGTACTGGCCGGAGCACTGCTGGTCGGTCTCTCCGCGCCGCTGCTGACCATGCACACCGCCAACCTGACCTTCGCCCAGCAGCTGCCCAAGGGCAACGAGCTGGTCACCGTCTCCGAGAAGATCGAGGCCGCCTTCCCCGGCAGCCCCGCCCCCGCCTCGGTGGTCATCCGCGCCACCGACATCGACTCCCCCGCGATGACCGCCGCGATCGCCGACCTGAAGGCCCGGGCCCTGGCCAGCGGCCGGATGCAGGAGCCGATCGAGGTCAGTGTCCACGCCGACAAGAACGTCGCCACCGTCGACATCCCGCTCAAGGGCAGCGGCAACGACGAGGTCAGCAACGCCGCGCTGAAGACGCTGCGCGAGGAACTCGTCCCCGCCACCGTGCTGACGGTGCCCGGCACCGAGGCGCCGGTCACCGGGCGCACCGCGGGCAGCTACGACTTCAACGAGAAGATGTCCTCCTCGATGCTGCCGGTCTTCGGCTTCGTGGTCGCCTTCGCCTTCCTGCTGATGCTGGCCTCGTTCCGCTCGCTGGCCGTCGCCGCCACCGCAGTGGTGCTCAACCTGCTCTCGGTGGGCGCCGCGTACGGGGTGCTGACGCTGGTCTTCCAGCACGGCGTGGGCGCCTCGCTGCTGGGCACCGCCGGGGTCGGCGCGGTGGAGTCCTGGGTGCCGCTGTTCCTCTTCGTGATCCTCTTCGGGCTCTCGATGGACTACCACGTCTTCGTGGTCTCCCGGATCAAGGAGGGCTACGACCGGGGTCTGCCGACCCAGGCCGCCATCGCGCACGGCATCCGCTCCACCGCGGGCGTGGTCACCAGCGCGGCGGTCATCATGGTGGCGGTGTTCGCGGTCTTCGGCACCCTGTCGATGCAGGCGATGAAGCAGATGGGCGTCGGCCTCGCGGTCGCGGTGCTGATCGACGCGACGGTCATCCGCGCGGTGCTGCTGCCCTCGGTGATGAGCCTGCTCGGCGACCGCAACTGGTACCTGCCGTCCTGGCTGAACTGGATGCCCGACCTCTCGCACAGCGAGGTCTTCCCGCCGGTCGCCGCCGGACGCTCCGGCGAGGTGGCCCCGGCCCCGGCGGCCGACGGCGCGCGCCACCGCCGGATCGAGGTCTGACCCTTCGTCATCACCCCACGGCCGGGCCCCGCTTCACGCGGGGCCCGGCCCTTCTGCGTCAGAATGATCTCCGTCGCGCCCCGCCGGCGCCGAGGAACGGAGCAGCCGCCATGATCCCCTTCGACGAGGGCCGCGCCCGGCTGCTGCTCGCCCACGCCTGCGAGTCCGCCGGACTGCCCGCACCGGCCGCCGCCCGGCTGCTGGCGCTCGGCGAGAACGCGGTGTTCGACCTCGGCGGCCCGGCCGCGGTGGCCAAGGTCGGCCGCGGCCCCGAGCTGTACGACCGGGCGCACCGCGAGCTCACGGTCGCCCGCTGGCTGGCCGGCCGGGGCGTCCCGGTGGTGCTCCCGCACGAGGTGGCCGGCGAGGAGCCGCAGCTCGCGCACGGCCACCCGGTCACCTTCTGGCAGCGGCTCGCCCCCGCCGTACGGGAGGCGCGGCCCGCCGACCTCGCCCCGCTGCTGCGTACGCTCCACCGGCTGCCGCTGCCGCCGTTCCCGCTCACCGGACGGGACCTGCTGGCGCCGGTGGAACGCTGGCTGGCCTCCGCCGAGGGGCACGTGGACCCGGCGGACGTGGCGTTCCTGCGCCACCGCCGGGACGCCTTCGCCGCCGCGCTGCCCGATCTGACACCCCGCCTGCCGACCGGGCTGATCCACGGGGACGCGCTGCCGCGCAACGTCCACGTCGGGCCGGACGGGCCCGTCCTGCTCGACCTGGAGAACGTCTCGCACGACCTGCGCGAGCACGACCTGGTGGTGCTGGCGCTCGCCCACGACCGGTACGGCCTCCCCGCCGAGGAGTACCGGGCGTTCACCGGCGGGTACGGCTGGGACGTGCGGGAGTGGCCGGGGTTCGCGGTGCTGCGCGGCGCCCGGGAGACCGCCAGCGCCTCCTGGGTCGCCCAGCAGGCGCCCGGCGACCCGGCGGCGCTCGCCGAGTTCCGCCGGCGGGTCGACTCGCTGCGCGAGGGCGCGACCGGCGTGCGGTGGCAATCGTTCTGACGGTCCGTCGGTTCGGAACGGCGTGCAACCGGGCGGGTGGCCTGGGCGTCCCAGGGCGTGTCTGACAATTCCCGGCGGGAATTGTCAGACACGCCCTTAACGGGCAGTCATCCTGACCGAGGGCGTCGTCGAGGCCGCCTCACCACCTCAGGAGCCGCCGCCATGCCGGAGCACACCACCGCCCAGCACCACGCGACCACCCGCCACCACCGCCGCCGACCGTTCGCCGTCGGTCTCGCGACCGCCGTCGCCCTCGCCCTCGCCGCCTGCGGCACCGCCAACGGGGCGCTCCAGCCGGTGCCCTCACCGTCGACGACCGGGCAGAGCGCCACCTCACCGTCCTCACCGTCCTCACCGTCCTCGTCGTCCACGCCGTCCGCCCACCCGGCTCCCCCGCCGCCGCCCACCTCGGCGGCCCCCGCACCCCCGTCCCCGGGCTCGTCGGCGCCCCGGCCGTCCTCCCCGCCGCCGTCCCCGTTGCCGCCCTCCCCGTTGCCGACCGCCACCCCGGCGCCGCCCGCGCCGCCCGTCGGCGGGGTGCCGACCGCGCTGGTGACCGGCACCGCCTCCGGCGGCCGGACGGTCGCGCTCACCTTCGACGACGGGCCGGGCAACGCCACCGCGGCCGTCCTGGACCTGCTCGCCAAGTACGGCGCCAAGGCGACCTTCTGCCTCGTCGGGCAGAACGCCGCCGCCCACCCGGACCTGGTCAAGCGGATCCTGGCCGCGGGCCACCGGCTCTGCGACCACAGCGTCAGCCACCCGCAGCCCTTCGCCAAGCTCCCGCACGACAAGGCCGAGTACCAGGTCGCGGCCGCCAAGGACATGATCGTCAAGGCCGGCGGTCCGGGCACCCGGGTGGCCTGGTTCCGGGCGCCCGGCGGCGGGTTCACCGCCGACAACCAGAGGATCGCCGCCGCGCACGGGATGCGTTCGCTGAGCTGGTCGGTGGACCCCCGGGACTGGTCACGGCCGGGGACGGCGGCGATCGTCGCAGCCGTCCAGCGGGACCTGCGCCCCGGCGGGGTGGTGCTGCTGCACGACGGCGGCGGCGACCGTACCCAAACCGTCGAGGCGTTGCGGCAGTTGCTGCCCTGGCTGGCCACCCAGGGCTACCGCTGCGACTTCCCGACGGGCTGAACCCCGGCCGGTTCACCGGGTGTTCACCGGGCGGCCGGTCCGGGTTGGCGAGGCCGTCGACGGCGGCCCCGGCCGGCCGCGTTACCATCCCGGCATGACCACCGAACAACCGGGCGATGCGGAACGGCGGTTGACCCGTTCGACCGTGACCTGGATCGTGATCTGGGGCATCCTCGCCACCGCCGCCGGATACCTGGCGGGCAGCGGATTCACCCGCGCCTTCGGCGACGACGTCTGCGGTGCGGAACTGCGGTGCGGCGGCCTCGGCACCGCCGGCTTCCTCGTCGCCGGGCTCGTGCTCTGGCCGGTCTTCGTGCTCGCCGGAATGCTCGCCGGGTGGAGCGAGGAGGGCGCCCTCGGGACGGCGGAGGTGGCCGGCCGGGCCGTGCTCGCCGGATACACCGGGCTCGGACTGCTGGGCGCCTCGCTGTCGGCGGGCGGCCCCTACCCCTGGCCCGCGCTCGCGGCGCTCCCCTTCCTCCCGCTCGCCCGGTGGGCCGACCGCTGGGGCGTACGGCGGCAGCGGGCCGACCGGCTGGAGAAGGAGCGCCGGGCCGCGATGACCGAACTGCTGGACGGGCAGGGCGTCACCGTCACCGGCACGGTCGCCGCGATCCGCCACACCGGTCACACCTACAACGACCGCCCCGAACTCGACCTGACCGTCGAGTACGTCATCGACGACGGCAGCACGCTGCGGACCACCCACACCGACACCTTCGAGGCCTTCGAGATGCCCCGGGTCGGCATCGCGGTCGACGTGGCCTACGACCCCGAGGCCCCGGCCACCTGCCGGGTCACCGTCCCCACGGGGACACCGGCCGAGCCGGCCGCCGTCCTGGCCGAGAGCCTGGAGCGGCTGGCCGCACTGCACCGCGAGGGCGGACTGACCGCCGAGGAGTTCGACCTCGCCAAGGCCAGGGTGCTGGGAGGCCGGACGGCTGGGACGCCGGCCGACGGCAGCTGACGGCGGACGACTGACGGACCCGTGGGCGGACCGCCGGACGGACCCGACGGGTCAGCGCAGCGGCCAGCGCGGGTCGATCACCGCCTGCGGGTCCTTGGCGCGGCGCAGCCAGGCCTCCAGGCTCTCGGCCCACTCCCGGTGCCAGTCGACCTGCCGCCGGTGCAGCTCGGGCAGCGGGACGTCGCCGACCTGCCCCGGGTAGCGCTCCGCGAGGGCGACCGCGACCCGGACGGCGGCGAGCGCGTCGCTGCCCGCCTCATGGGCGTCGGTCAGCTCGACCCCGTACACCTCGCAGACGCGCTGCAGGGTGCGGGAGCCCTTGCGGTACTTGTCCACGGCGCGGTCGATGACCAGCGCGTCCAGCACCGGGGCGACCGGGCCGCCGAGGCGCTCGGCGAGGACGGGCAGCCCGTACCGGCGCAGCTCGGCGTCGAGCAGCGACAGGTCGAACGGCGCGTTGAAGGCGACCACCGGACGGCCTGCGGCGAGGCGCTCGCACAGGGCCGCGGCTATCTCGTCGACCGCCTCCTTGGCGGGCCGGCCCTTGCTGCGGGCGAGGTCGTCGCCGATGCCGTGGATGGCCTCGGCCTCGGCGGGGATCGGGACACCGGGGTCGAGCAGCCAGCTGGCGGCGCCCTGCCGACGGCTCCCGACGGTGTCCACGAGGGCGGCCGTGACGATGCGGGACACGTCCGGGTCGGTGCCCGTGGTCTCCAGGTCGAAGCCGACCAGTGGCTGCTGCCACCAGCTCATGAGGGGTGTCCTTCCGTCCTGCGCTCGAAACAGCCCCTATCATCACCCGCCCCACCGACAACCCGGCCCGAGGGGCTCCGCCGGGCGGCCGGCGACGAGGGTGGAGAGAAGGGGTCGGAACGGCCCGGGGCTCTGTGACACCGGACGGCCGGGAGACACGGACGGCCCGCGATCGGCGGCCGGCGACGGGCTGGTCGGACGGGCAGGGACGCGGACGGCCCGCGGCCGGGCGGCGAGGCAGGAGGGAAGGTCGGGGCCGCGTCCGCGCGGGGGGCGCCGGCTACGACACCGGGCGGGAGTCCCCCCAGACCCCTTCGAACTCCTCGCGGTAGACCTCCAGCAGCCCCGGTTCGGTGCCGCCGGGCTGCTGGCCGGCGCCGCCGCGCAGCACCAGGGCGGGTGACTCCATGCCCCGGGAGCGGCGCAGGTAGGGCTGGACGACGCCGAGGTCGCGGGTCTGGCGGCGGCCGCCGACCTGGCCGGGCGCGCGCAGGCCCTCGACCAGGTAGGCGGTGAAGCGCGGGGTCTCGTCGAAGACCCGGATCTCGAAGCCGCCCTGGTCGCGCAGCCGGGCCCGGACCCGGCGCACGTGCATGATGTTCATCTCGATCGAGCGGGCGAGTTCGCCGCGGGAGAGGCCGAGCTCCCGCTCCCGGCGGCGCACCGCGCTGCTGGCCGGGTTGAGGAACAGCAGCCGGACCCGGCAGCCCTCGGCGGCGAGCCGGACCAGCCGTTTGCCGGTGTAGTTCTGGCAGAGCATGCCGAGGCCGATGCCGAGCGCGTCCAGCCGCCGGGCGCCGTCGAGCAGGTCCTCGACAGGCAGGTCGCGCTGGAGGCGGACCCGGTCGGCGTGCACCGCGACGACGTCCGCGTACCGACCGGCGACCAGCGATTCGACGACGTCGGCGGGCACCCCGCCGGTGCCGCCGTCGAGCAGGGCGAGCAGCCGGGCGGCGGCGCGTTCGGTCTGGGCGAGGACGGTCTGGGTGAGGGTGCGGTTGCGGGAGACGACGTGCCGGGCGACCTCCAGCTCGTCGAGGGCGAGCTCGATCTCCCGGCGGTCGGCGAGGTAGGGCTCGAAGCAGGGCCAGTGCTGGACCATGAGTTCGCGCAGCTGGGGCAGGGTGAGGAAGACCAGCGGGTCGTCGTCGGCGGGGTCGAGCAGGTAGCCCTTGCGCCGGCTGACCTCGCGGACGGCGCCGGCCCGGTGCGCCCACTCCTCGCCGGCGGGTCCGGCGGCGGCGGTGACCCAGTCCTCGCCGTGGGCGGGGGCGTAGATGGGGTGGAGCACCTCGTCGACGAGGGAGCGCAGCCGCTGTTCGACCAGGTTGAGCCAGACGTACGCGCGCCCGGAGAGCCGGACCCGCTGGTACGCGTCCTCCCACTCGCCGGCCGACCAGGCGAGCGCGGGGATCTCGGCCGGGCCGCTCTGGGCCGGGACGACGGCGCGGCCGGCGTGGGAGGGCCGCATGACGACCGTCGGCGCCTCGCTGCGGGCGCTGCCCCGGTCGGGGCCGTCCGGCCCGCCGCCTAGGCCGCCGGCGGGGAACACCATGCGTTACCTCACTGCTTCCTGGTCGAGCTGCTGGTTCTGAACGGTCCGCCCGGCCGGGCCGGCCGGTCCTGATGGTTCGCCACGAGCGCGGGGCGGCCGGACGATCAAGGGTACTGCCCGTCGCGCGCGCCCCGCAGCCGGTTGGACCACCCCTGCCGGCCGCCCGTCCGCCCGCGGGCGGCTCCCGGGGCGGGCGCGCGGCGCGCCGTGGCGCGCCGTACGTCCCGTCCGCGCGGCGCGGTGGACACCCGTTCGGGCGAACAAGGGGCAAATGGCCCCTATGTCCGCCCGCGCGTCGGGGAGTATGCGCACTGTGCCGTGCGTCACGGTGTGCGACCGCCGCACATGTCCGGACACCCGCCCGGGAAGAGACCCCCCGGGGTCGGGCGAATGCCGAACAGTGCGTCAGTTTGCTTATCGCATAAGGGAGTTGAGGACTCATGCAGGTCTGGCCGGGGCAGCCCTACCCGCTCGGCGCCACCTACGACGGGGCCGGCACCAACTTCGCGGTGTTCTCCGAGAGCGCCGACCGGATCGAGCTCTGCCTGATCGACGGGGACGGCTCCGAGACCGCGGTGGAGTTGCGCGAGACGGACGCCTTCGTCCGGCACGCCTACCTCCCCGGCATCGGGCCGGGCCAGCGGTACGGCTTCCGGGTGCACGGCCCGTACAACCCCGGGCTGGGGCAGCGGCACAACAGCGCCAAACTGCTGCTCGACCCGTACGCCAAGGCGATGAGCGGCCACATCGACTGGGACGAGTCGGTGTACGGGTACCACTTCGGCGCCCCCGAGCGGCGCAACGACCTGGACTCGGCGCCGCACACCATGCACTCGGTGGTGATCAACCCGTACTTCGACTGGGGCACGGACCGCCCGCCGCGCACCGAGTACCACCGCACGGTGGTCTACGAGGCCCATGTGAAGGGGCTGACCAGACTCCACCCGGGTATCCCGGAGGAGATCCGGGGCACCTACGCGGGCCTGGCCCACCCCGCGGTGATCGAGCACCTGGCCAAGCTCGGGGTCACCGCGATCGAGCTGATGCCGGTGCACCAGTTCGTCCGCGACCACCGGCTGCGCGACCTCGGGCTCTCCAACTACTGGGGCTACAACACCGTCGGGTTCTTCGCCCCGCACTCCTCCTACTCCTCCACCGGCGACCGCGGCCAGCAGGTGCAGGAGTTCAAGTCCATGGTCAAGGCGCTGCACGCGGCCGGCATCGAGGTGATCCTGGACGTCGTCTACAACCACACCGCCGAGGGCAACCACCTGGGCCCGACCCTGTCGCTGCGCGGCCTGGACAACGTCTCGTACTACCGGCTCGCCCGGGACCAGCGCTTCTACGAGGACACCACCGGCACCGGCAACAGCCTGCTGATGCGCAGCCCGCACGTGCTCCAGCTGATCATGGACTCGCTGCGCTACTGGGTCACCGAGATGCACGTGGACGGGTTCCGCTTCGACCTGGCCGCCACGCTGGCCCGGCAGTTCCACGAGGTGGACCGGCTCTCCTCGTTCTTCGACCTGGTCCAGCAGGACCCGGTGGTCTCCCAGGCCAAGCTGATCGCCGAGCCCTGGGACCTCGGCGAGGGCGGCTACCAGGTCGGCAACTTCCCGCCGCTGTGGACCGAGTGGAACGGCATGTACCGGGACACCGTGCGCGACCTGTGGCGCGGCGAGAACGCCACGCTCGCCGAGTTCGGCTCCCGGCTCACCGGCTCCTCCGACCTCTACCAGGACGACGGGCGCCGTCCGATCGCCTCCATCAACTTCGTCACCTGCCACGACGGCTTCACCCTGCGCGACCTGGTCTCGTACAACGAGAAGCGCAACGAGGCCAACGGCGAGAACAACCGGGACGGCGAGTCCTTCAACCGCTCCTGGAACTGCGGCGACGAGGGCCCCAGCGAGGACCCGGCGGTGGAGGAGCTGCGCGCCCGCCAGCAGCGCAACTTCATCGCCACCCTGATGCTCTCCCAGGGCGTGCCGATGATCTCGCACGGCGACGAGCTGGGCCGCACCCAGCTCGGCAACAACAACGCCTACTGCCAGGACAACGAGCTCTCCTGGGTGCACTGGCCGGACGGGGACGGCCCGGCCGCCCGGCTGCTGGAGTTCACCCAGGGCATGATCTGGCTGCGCCGCGACCACCCGGTCTTCCGCCGCCGGCGCTTCTTCCACGGCCGCCCGGTCTCCGGCACCCGCCCGGCCGCGGGCGACCGGCAGGACCTCACCGACATCGCCTGGTTCACCCCGGGCGGCGAGGAGATGACCAAGCGCAACTGGGGCGCCAGCTACGCCAAGTCGCTCAGCGTCTTCCTCAACGGGCACGCCATCTCCGAGCCCGACCGGCGCGGCGGGCGGATCGTCGACGACTCCTTCCTGCTGATGTTCAACGCCCACTCGGAGCCGCTGGAGTTCACCGTGCCCGCCGACCACGGGCAGGAGTGGCAGCTGGTGGTCGACACCGCGCAGCCCCGGCTGCCCGCCCCCGGCACCGGCGCCCGGGTGAAGGCCGGCGACACCCTCTGGCTCGTCGACCGCTCGCTGATGGTGCTGCAGCGGCCGGCCTGAGGCACCGGACGACCGGCCCCGGCCGCCCGGGGAGAGCGCCCCGGCCCCCTGGGAAGACCGCCCCGGGCCGCCCGGCGGCCGGGCCGGTCACCTGTTCGGGTCAGCAACGGGTCTTGGCCGCGGGCCCCGGCGGGTAGTCATGGACTCATGACCTCCGCCGCCGAGCCCGCGCAGCCACGCCCGGCCGTCATCCCCACCTCGACCTACCGGCTCCAGCTCCAACCCGGCTTCACCCTGCGCGACGCCACCGCCGCCGTGCCGTACCTGGCCGCCCTCGGTGTCTCCCACCTGCACCTGTCCCCGCTGCTGGAGGCCGTGCCCGGCTCCACCCACGGGTACGACACCGTCGACCACACCCGGATCGCCGAGCAGCTCGGCGGCGAACCGGCGCTGCGGGCCCTGGCCGCCGAGGCGCACCGCCACGACCTGCGGCTGATCGCCGACGTGGTGCCCAACCACATGGCACTGCCCGCCCCCGAACGGCTCAACCGCCCGCTCTGGGAGGTGCTGCGGGACGGCCCCGACTCCCCGTACGCGCGCTGGTTCGACATCGACTGGACGGCCCAGCCCGGACCGCCCGACGCACCCGCCCGCGGCCGGGTGCTGCTGCCGGTGCTCGGCGACCGGCTCGGCGCCGTGCTCGACCGGCTCACCGTCGACGGGGACGTGCTGCGCTACCACGAGCACGCCTTCCCGCTGCGCCCCGGCACCGCCGCACTGCCGCTGCCCGAGCTGCTCGCCCGCCAGTGGTACCGACTCGCCTGGTGGCGCCTGGCCCGCACCGAGCTCAACTACCGCCGCTTCTTCACCGTCAACGAGCTGATCGCGATACGGGTCGAGGACCCGGAGGTGTTCCGGGCCACCCACGGGGTGCTGCTGCGGCTGCACGCCGAGGGCGTCCTGGACGGCTTCCGGATCGACCACCCGGACGGCCTGGCCGACCCGCGCGGCTACCTGCGCCGGCTCGCCGAGGCCACCGGCGGCGCCTACACCGTCGTCGAGAAGATCCTCACCGGCGAGGAACGGCTGCCGCCGGACTGGCCGTGCGCCGGCACCACCGGCTACGACGCGCTGCGCCGCATCGACGGCGTACTCACCGACCACACGGGCGCCTGCCGGCTGGCGGGCGCCTACGCGCACTTCCTCGCCGGCGAGTCCGGCCCGCCCGGCGAGCCCTGCGCCGACCCGCACCCGGCGGTGGCCGCCGCCCGGCGGGGGCGCGCCGACATGACCGCGCCGCAGGGCGAGCTGGCCGCCGAGGTCGACCGGCTGGTCCGCCTCGCGGTGCGGATCGCCGCCGCCGAGCCCGCGTTCGCCGACCACGCGCCCTGGCAGCTGCGCGAGGCGCTGCACCGGCTGCTCACCGGCTACCCCGTCTACCGCCCGTACGCCCGGCCCGGCGAGGCGGTGCCGCAGGCCTCCGCCGAACAGCTGCGCACCGCCCTGGACGGCGCCGGCGCGGACCCCACGGCCGCCCTGGTCGCGGACCTCGCGCTCGGACTGCTCGGCCGCGGCCCGGAGAAGGACGAGTTCTGCGTGCGCTTCGCGCAGACCGCCGCCGCCGTCGCCGCCAAGGGCGTCGAGGACACCGCCTTCTACCGCTGGAACGCGCTGCCGCACCTCAACGAGGTCGGCGGCGAGCCGGCCCGGCCGGGCGTCGCCCCGGAGGACTTCCACGACTGGTGCCGCGACGTCCAGCGGCACTGGCCGCACACCCTCACCGTGCTGTCCACCCACGACACCAAGCGCAGCGCCGACGCGCGCGCCCGGCTCGCCGTCCTCGCCGAGCAGCCGGAGCGCTGGGCCGCCGAGGCCGCCGCGTGGTCCACCGCGGCCGGTCCCTGGCCGGACCGGGACGCCGACTGGCTGCTCTGGCACACCCTGGTCGCCGCCTGGCCGATCGGCCCGGACCGGCTGGAGGCGGCCCTGCTCAAGGCCGTCCGCGAGGCCAAGACCCGGACCTCCTGGACCACCCCCGACCACGCCTACGAACGCACCCTGGGCGAGCGGGTGCGCGCGGTGTACGGCAACCCCGGGCTGTTGCCCCGGATCGAGGGCCTGGTGCACGCCCTGGCGCCGTACGCCCGGGCCAACACCCTCGCCGCCGCGCTGCTGCACCTGACCGTCCCCGGCGTGCCGGACCTCTACCAGGGCAGCGAGGAGCCGCTGCACACCCTGGTCGACCCGGACAACCGGCGGGCCGTCGACCTCGGCGCGCTCGCCGTCCGGCTCACCGACTCACAGACGCCCCGGCCCGGCGACCTCGCCCGCGAGAAGCTCCACCTCACCCGCACCGCGCTGCGCCTGCGCCGCGGGCTCGGCCCGCTCGGCCGCCACCGCCCGCTGCCCTGCGCCTCGCCCCACCTGCTCGCCTTCGAACGCGGCGAGCACGTGATCACCGCGGTGACCCGCCTCCCGTACGGGCTGGAGCGGGCCGGCGGCTGGCGCGACACCGTGCTGGAGCTGCCGGCCGGCGGGCCCTGGACCGACCAGCTGACCCAGCGCGAGCACCCGCCCGGCCCGGTGCCGGTGGCGGACCTGCTCTCCGCCCTCCCGGTGGCCCTGCTGACCCGGGGGGTGCCGCGGTGAGGAGCTACGAGGTGTGGGCGCCGGCGGCCGGCGAGCGGGTCGAGGTCGAGGTCGACGGCGGCCGCCACCCGCTGCGGCGCGACCCCGCGCGGGACGGCTGGTGGCGGGGCGAGGCCCCCGACGGGGACTACGCCTTCCGGCTGGACGGCGGCCCGCCGCTGCCCGACCCGCGCTCCCCCCGTCAGCCGCACGGCCCGGACGGCCCCAGCCGGCCAGTCGACCACGCCGGCTTCCGCTGGTCGCACACCGGCTGGCGCGGCCGCCCGCTGCCCGGCGCGGTGCTGTACGAGCTGCACATCGGCACCTTCACCCCGGCCGGCACCTTCGACGCCGCCGCCGAACGCCTGGACCACCTGGTCGAGCTGGGCGTGGACTTCGTCGAGCTGATGCCGGTCTGCCCGTTCCCCGGACGGCACGGCTGGGGCTACGACGGGGTCTCGCCCTGGGCGGTGCA
Organism: Kitasatospora sp. NPDC004240; assembly: GCF_053603215.1. NCBI lineage: Bacteria > Bacillati > Actinomycetota > Actinomycetes > Kitasatosporales > Streptomycetaceae > Kitasatospora > Kitasatospora sp. NPDC004240. The sequence goes on from NZ_JBSGFD010000012.1 coordinate 59,692, forward strand.
CGAGCCGTACGGCGGGCCCGACGGGCTCAAGCGCTTCGTGGACACCGCGCACCGCAAGGGCCTCGGCGTGGTCCTGGACGTGGTGCACAACCACCTCGGCCCGTCCGGCAACTACCTGCCCGCCTTCGGCCCGTACTTCACCGACCGCCACCACACCCCCTGGGGCTCGGCGGTCAACCTGGACGCGCCCGGCTCGGACGAGGTCCGCGCCTACCTGACCGGCTCCGCGCTGGCCTGGCTGCGCGACTACCGGATCGACGGGCTGCGGCTGGACGCCGTGCACGCGCTGGCCGACGACCGGGCCGTGCACTTCCTGGAGGAGCTCGGCGCCGAGGTCGAGCGGCTGGCGGTGGCCGAGAACCGGCCGCTGTTCCTGATCGCCGAGTCCGACCACAACTCCCCGCGCACCACCGCCCCGCGCGAGGCCGGCGGGCTCGGCCTGAGCGCCCAGTGGAGCGACGACTTCCACCACGCCCTGCACTGCGCGCTCACCGGCGAGTCCCAGGGCTACTACGGGGACTTCGCCCGCGCCCCGCTGGCCGCGCTCGCCAAGACGCTCACCCGGGGCTTCTTCCACGACGGCACCTGGTCCTCCTTCCGCGGCCGCGGCCACGGCCGCCCGTTCCCGCCCGCCTCCGGCCACCGGCTGCTGGGCTACCTGCAGACCCACGACCAGGTCGGCAACCGGGCCCTCGGCGACCGCCTCCCGGCCCTGCTGTCCCCCGGCCGACTCGCCGCCGGCGCCGCGCTGGTGCTGACCTCGCCGTTCACCCCGATGCTGTTCATGGGCGAGGAGTGGGGCGCCTCGACGCCCTGGCAGTACTTCACCGACCACACCGACCCGGGGCTCGCCGAGGCGGTCCGGCAGGGCCGGCGCCGGGAGTTCGCCGAGCACGGCTGGCAGGCCGAGGCCGTCCCCGACCCGCAGGAGCCGGCCACCGTGCTGCGCTCCGTCCTGGACTGGACCGAGCCCAGGCGCGGGCCGCACGCCGAACTCCTGGACTGGTACCGGCGGTTGCTCCGGCTGCGGCGCTCCTGCCCGGAGCTGTCCGACCCGGAGCTGGCGGCCGTCGGGGTCGACCACGACGAGCGGGCGCGGTGGATCGTGGTGCACCGGGGGCCGTACCGGGTGGCGGCCAACCTGGGCACGGAGGCGGCCCGGCCGGTGGACGGGGTGCGGGAGGTGGTCGCCTCGTTCGGCGACTGCGGGCTCGACGGCGGTGCGGCGGGCGGCGGGCCCTCCGGCGGGCGGCTGCGGCTGGGGCCGGAGTCGGTGGCGATCGTCCGGGTGTGAGGCCGGGGGTTCCGCGAGCGCTGCGGGCGGGCGCTGCGGGGCACGGGTTACCAGAGGAAGGTGCCGATCCGCTCGCGCAGCGCGGCCGCGTCCAGTCCGTAGGCCGTCAGGTGCTCGGGGATCGAGCCGTAGTGCCGGTGCTCCTCGCGCGGCACGCCCAGGCCCAGCACCCGGTGCGGCCGGTCGTTCAGCGCGGCGTGCGCGGCGTTGTCGGAGGTACCGGCCAGGTACGGCTCGACGATCACCACGTCGGGACGTCCCTGGCCGACCGCCGCCCGCAGGCCCGCCGCGTCGAACGGGCGCACGGTGGCCGCGTACGCCACGGTGACGTCCAGCCCCTCGGTGGCCGCCAGCACCGCGTCCAGCATCGGGCCGACCGCGAGCACCACGCCCTTGCTCCCGCGGCGCAGCACGGTGAACCGGCCCGGAACGACGTCCACGGCGGCGCCGTTCTGGTGCGCCGACAGCCGGACGTAGACGTTGCGGTCGCCGTCGGCGACGGCGTGGCGCAGCAGCCGCTCGGCCTCGTCCGGGTGGCCGGGGACGTGCACGGTCCAGTCCGGCAGGGTGTCCAGCAGCGCCACGTCGCCCGGGGACATATGGGTGCGCCCGCCGGCCGGCCAGTCGTACGAGCCGGCGGCGCTCACCAGCACCGCACCGACGCCCTGGTGGACCAGGTCCAACTTGATCTGCTCGAAGGGCCGCTCGACCAGGAAGCTGGCGAAGGTGTGGGCGATCGGGCGCATCCCGGTGAGCGCCAGGCCGCCGGCCGCGCCGATCAGCAGCTGCTCGCGGATGCCGACGTTGACGACCCGGTCGGGGTGGTCGGCGGCGGCCCGGGTGAAGCCGGAGGCGGAGATGTCGGCCAGGACCACGGCCAGTCGCGGGTCCTCGTCCAGCAGGCGGGTGGTGACGTCCAGGAAGCGCTCGCGCATGGTGTCCATCGGGGAGGTCCTTCGCGGTGGGAGGTGGGCGGTGCGTGCGGTGGCGGGGCGTGCGGTGGCGGGGCGTGCGAGGGGTGCGGGGCCGGCCCGGGCCGGGGTGCGGGGCGGGGCTGGGGTGCGGGGCCGGGCCGGGCGCGGGACTCAGGCGGTCTTGGGCTCCACCCGGGCGACCACCACGTGCGGGCGGCCCGGGTGGGCGGCGGTGAAGGCGGTGTGCAGCGCCTCGTGGTCCCGGCCGTCCACGGTCGCCGTGGACCAGCCCTCGTTGGCGAAGCGCGCCGCGATGCCGCCCCGCCAGCCGTGGGTGGCCGAGGAGTTGTCGATCACCACGACGTGCAGCCGGTCCAGCCCGTACGCACCGGCGAAGGCCACCGCCTCGTGGTTGGAGCCCTCGTCGAACTCGGCGTCACCCAGCAGCACCCAGACCGCCGGATCGGTCAGCCCCTGGGCGCGCAGCCCGAGCGCCGTACCGACCCCGAGCGGCAGCCCGTGACCCAGCGAACCGGAGGCGATCTCGACCCCGGGGATCAGCAGGCGGTCCGGGTGGTGGCCGAGCGGGGAGTCGTAGGAGCCGAAGCTCGGCAGGATCCCCCGGTCGATGAAGCCCTTGGCGGCGAGCACCGCGTAGTAGGCCATCGGCCCGTGGCCCTTGGAGAGCAGGAAGCGGTCCCGCTCCTGGTCCCCGGCGGTCTCCGGGGTGACCCGCAGGACCCGGTCGTACAGCACCCAGAGCGCATCCAGGGTGGAGGTGGCGGCCGGACCGTGCTTCTCGTCACCGGTCATCAGGGCCATCAGTCCGGGCAGGTCCCCGAAGGTCGCGGGGATGCCGGGCGCAGGGATGCGGGGCGCGGGGGTGCCGGCAACGACGGTGCCCGGAACGGTGGCACCCGGAACGGTGATGACGGCCTGCGCGGTGGTCTTCGCTGTGGTCATGCCGTCGATCGTGCAACTTCAAGTCGACTTCAAGTCAAGCGGCTAGAGTGATCGTCCATGACCGCCCACGGACCGCACCGCAACGACCTGCTCACCATCGGCCAGCTCGCCGAGCGCAGCGGCCTCGCGACCTCCGCCCTGCGCTACTACGAGAAGCTGGGGCTGATCCACGCCGAGCGCACCACTGGCAACCAGCGCCGCTACGCCCGCGGCACGCTGCGCCGGGTCGCCTTCGTCCGCGCCGCCCAGCGGGTCGGCCTCTCGCTGGACGAGGCCCGGGTCGCCCTGGACCGCCTCCCCGAGCGCCCCGCCCCCAGCGGCACGGAGTGGGACGCCGTCGCCGGCTCCTGGCGCTCGCGGATCGACGAGCAGATCGCCGAGCTGGAACTGCTGAAGGCCAAGCTCAGCGGCTGCATCGGCTGCGGCTGCCTCTCGCTCACCCGCTGCGGCCTCTACAACGCCGGCGACCGCGCCGCCGCGGCCGGCCCGGGCGCCCGCTACCTGCTCACCCGCGATCCGGAGAGCGGCCCGGAGCCGGCCCCGGCGGACCTGCCCTGACGTCCGCGGCCCGAGGGCCGGTGGTCAGGCCGGCCTCCTCGGCGGACGGCCCACCGGCAGCCCCCGCGGCTCCTTGATCCGCTTCATGATGATCTGCGAATTGACCTCGGTCACCCCCGAGAGCGAGGTCAGCCGCTCGATCCAGAGCCGCTCGTACGCCTGGAGGTCCGCCACCGCGATCCGCAGCAGGCAGCCGGGGCTGCCGAACAGCCGGTACGCCTCGATCACGTCCGGGATCTCCTGCAGGGCCTCCTCGAAGGCCTCCACCGCCTCCCGTTCCCGCCGGACCTCCACCGAGACCAGCACCTCGAAGCCCCGGCCGACGGCCTCCGGGTTGACCACCGCCCGGTAGCCCTCGATCACCCCGTCCTGCTCCAGCTGCCGCACCCGGCGCATGCAGGGCGAGGCGGTGAGACCCACCCGCTGGGCCAGCTCCTGGTTGCTGAGCCGCCCGTCCTCCTGGAGCTCGCGCAAGATGTGCAGGTCGATCTCGTCCATGGCGCAAGAATCCACCACGGTTCCGGCCTCGGCAAGGCGGAACTGGCGATCGTATTGCGGGCTTGTTTTCCTATCCTTGCGAGGTCGGGGTACGCGAACGAAAGGCACCACCCGTGAAGCAGGTCGTCCTCATCAGCACCGGCGGCACCATCGCCAGCCGCTGGCAGGGCAAGGGTTACGCCGCCGACACCTCCGGCCCCGAGGTGCTGGCCACCACCGTCGTCCCGCCCGGTGTGAACGTGAAGGTCGTCGACCTCTTCAACGTCAACAGCCCCCGGCTCACCACCGCCCACCAGCTCGCCCTGCTGCGCGCCGTCCACCAGACGCTCTCGCACCCCGAGGTCGCCGGCATCGTGGTCAGCCACGGCACGGACACCCTGGAGGAGTCGGCCTTCCTGGTCGACCTGCACCACGCCGACGACCGCCCGGTGGTCTTCACCGGCGCCCAGCTGCCGATGGACGCCGCCGACGGCGACGGGCCGGGCAACCTGCGCGACGCGCTGCTGACCGCCGCCACCGTCTCGGGCCTCGGCACCCTCGTGGTCTTCGACGGCAGGATCCACGCCGCGCGCGGCACGGTCAAGACCGCCACCCTGGCCCTGGACGCCTTCGCCGACCCCTCCGGTACGGCGGTCGGCGCGGTCGGCCCCGCCGGCGTCGAGCTGCACGGCCGTCCCGAGCGCCCCGCCGGACTGCCGCTGCCCTCCCCGTCCGTTCAGCAACTCCCGCTCCGCGTCGACCTGGTGATGCACCACGCCGACGCCGACCCGACGCTGCTGCGGGCGGCCCTCGCGGCCGGCGCCCAGGGCATCGTGCTGGTCGGCACCGGCGCCGGCAACGCCACCCCGGACTTCGTCGAGGCCGTCGCCGAGGCGATCGCGCGCGGCGTGCTGGTCGCGCTCACCTCCCGGGTCTCCGCCGGCCCGGTGGCCCCGCTCTACACCGAGGGCGGCGCCGTCGACCTGATCGCCGCCGGCGCCCAGCCCACCGGCACCCTGCGGGCCGGCCAGGCCCGGATGGCGGTGCTCTCCGCGCTGCTGGCCTCGCCGGACCCCCAGGAGCGCCGCCGGATCCTCGCCCACGCCCTCGCCGCCCCCACCGTGAACCTCCCGGCCCACGCCACCACCCCGGCCACGGCCATCGCGTCCTAGGCCCTGCCCTGACGCTCGTCCCGGACCCCGGGGAAGCCCGGGGTCTCCAGATCCTCCCGCAGCACGCTGTAGCGCACGCTGTCGCGCCAATGCCCGCCCCGGAAGACGGCCTTGCGGGAGACGCCCTCGCGGATGAAGCCGCTCTTCTCCAGCGCGCGCTGCTCTGCGAGGTTCTCCACGTCGGTGTCCGCCTCGATGCGGACCACCGGCGTGTGTGCGAACAGGTAGCGGACCAGGAGCTGTTGGGCCCTGGTCCCGATCCCCCGTCCCCGGGACTCGGGCAGCAGCAGGATGCCGGCGCTCCAGTAGTACGAGATCCGCGTCACGGTGATCCGCCGCCAGCCGACGAACCCGTGCAGCTCCTCCCCCGTCACCACCGCCAGCTGCGCGCTGTCGTCCCCCAGCAGCCCGTTCTCCGCCCAGCCGCGCCGCCAGCGCCCCGGGTCCGCCCAGCCGAACCACTGGTACGGCTCGGTGGCCTCCGGTTCGAGGAGAAATCGCTCCAGCGTGGAAAGGTCGTGTTCGAGTATCGGACGCAGACTCACGGATGTGTCGCTCATTCCGTCACTCTAGGCGCTCGCATTTCTGACGCGCCGTATGGTTACGTCACGAACCGGTGTCTCGGAGGGGTGTTTTGGGAAGCAACGCACGGCCGCGGATCTCGGCGTACGCGATCGCCACCATGGAGGACCGACTGCTGCTGACGCAGCTCTCCGCGGCCTCCCCGGTCTTCGAGCCCGGGCTGTGGCACCTTCCCGGCGGGGGCATCGACCCCGGCGAGCAGCCCGAGGAGGCCCTGCGGCGCGAGCTGTTCGAGGAGACCGGGCTGGAGCTGATCGAGGCCGAGCTGGTGGACGCGCGCAGCTACGCCGCCACCCGGCTCGGGGTGGAGTGGCACCTGGTGGGGGTGTTCTACCGGGTCGCGCTGAAGCCCGCGCCGCTCGTGGTCACCAAGGCCGACGACTCCACCAGCGCCGTCGCCTGGATGCCGCTGGCCGGCCTACGGGAACCGGACCTCTCCCCGCCCGCGATCGACGCGCTGACCGCGCTCGGGATCCGGCCGGCCGCCGGCTGACCCGCCGGACGGGGATGGGTCCCGGCCCCGGTCGGGCCGTCCGGATCGCGAAAGGCGGCGCACGCGTACGAATTGGCACCTATGCTGCCGACGGAACCGCACGGATCACTGGTATGACCCCCGGGGAGGCCGGACATGACCGATCGTCACGAGATCGAGCTGGAGTGGCTGGACGGCGACAACGCCGAACTGCGCACACCCGCCGACCTGCGGCCGGAGATCCCGCACCCCGCCCGGATGTACGACTACTACCTCGGCGGCAAGGACAACTTCCCCGCCGACCGCGAGGCCGCCGAGAAGGTGCTCGCGCTCAGCCCGCTGGTACGGATCAGCGCGCTCGCCAACCGGGCCTTCCTCGGCCGGGCCGTGCACCACCTCGCCACCGACGGCATACGGCGGTTCATCGACATCGGGACGGGCATACCGACCGCCGGCAACACCCACCAGATCGCCCAACGGGTGCGGCCGGACGCGAGAGTGGTGTACCTGGACAACGACCCGATCGTGCTGGTGCACAGCCGCGCGCTGCTCGGCGGGACCGCCCCGGGCGGCACCGCCGTGGTCCGGGCCGACCTGCGCGACCCGGCGGCGATCCTGAAGACGCCCGAGGTCCGCGAGGCCGTCGAGGCCGGGGAGCCGGTGGCCCTGCTGCTGTTCGCGGTGCTGCACTTCATCGACGAGGCGGACGACCCGTACGGCATCGTGCGGACCCTGGTGGACGCGCTGCCCCCGGGCAGCCACCTCGCCCTCTCGCACGCCACCGGCGACTTCTCGGCGCCCGAGGACGCGGCCAAGGGCCCGGCGATCTACCGCAACGCCGCCGCCCAGCTGACCATGCGCGGCCGGGAGCAGGTGCTGCGCTTCTTCGACGGCCTGGAGCTGCTGGAGCCCGGGCTGGTCACCGCTCCGCTGTGGCGCCCGGACGGGGCCCCGCAGGAGACCGACGCCCAGGTCGCCATCTGGGCGGGCGTCGGCCGCAAGGCCTGACCGCGGTTCCGGGGCCGGGCGCGTGAGGCCGGGCGTCCGAGGTCGGGCGTGAGGCTCGCCGCGTGAGGCCGGGCGCGTGAGAAGTCGGACCGGCCGACTTCTCACGTGCCGACCGGCCCCGGGCGCCCGCCGACCCCGCGCGACGATCCCGGGCACGCGTCACGCCCGCGAGGGAGCCAGCAGCCGGGCGAGCAGCGCCGCGGGGCCGTCCTCCGGGAGGCTGCCGTGCACCAGTTCGGTGCGGTGCACCAGACGCGGCTCGCGCAGGGCCACCGCGACGACGCCGGGCGCGCCGTCCACGGCGGACGGCGGCAGCAGCGCGAGGCCGTGACCGGCGGCGACCAGGGTGAGCAGTCCCCGGACGTCGCCGCCGAGGTAGGCGGTCGCCGGCCGGAAACCGTCCACACCGGCGGCGGAGCGCAGCCGGCCGGACGGCGGGGTGACGGCGGGCGCCTCCAGCCAGCGGGCGGCGGACAGGTCGGCGAGGGCGAGGCCGGACCGGCCGGCCAGCGGATGGTCGGCGGGCAGCACCACGGCGACGGGCTGTTCGGCGACGGCCAGGGTGGTGAGCGGGCCGGTCTCGGGGAGCGGCAGCGGGTCGCTGGGCGCGGCCAGGCCGTCGACCAGGGCGAGGTCGACCTCGCCGGTGGCGGCCAGGGCCGGCAGCTCCTCGTGCGCGAGCACCCGCAGCACCGGCTCCAGCCGCGGGTGCGCCCGGCGCACCTCGGCGAGCGCGTGCGCCACGGCGGGCGTGACGGTGAGCGGGGTCGCGCCGAGGACCAGGCGGGCACTCGGGGCACCGGCCAGGCGCGCGATGTCGGCGCGCGCCGCGTCCAGCCGTACCAGCAGCGGGCCGGCGTGCTCCAGCAGCCGCGCGCCCACCCCGGTGGGGCCGACCGGGCGGCGGTGCAGCAGGGTGGTGCCCAGATCGCCCTCCAGGGCGGCGATCTGCTGGGAGACCGCGGACTGGGTGTAGCCGAGCACGCGGGCCGCCTCGGAGAAGGAGCCGAGCCGGCAGACGGCGACGAAGGTGCGCAGGTGGTGCGGATCCATGGGCATCAGTATCACTGATGCCCACAGCAAGGATCATCGTTGGTGCTCATCGGGCTCTCGGCGTCAGGATGGCCGCATGACCTATCGCACCCCCAGGCTCGCCCTCGTCGGCGACCGTTCCGCCGGTGTCCGTTCCCACACCCGCGTCCCCGGCCTGCTCGCCGCGCTCGCCGAACGCGACCAGCTCGTCCTGGACGCCTACTGGATCCCCACCGAGGACGCCGCGGCCCCGGGCGCGCTCGACGGCTTCGACGCGATCTGGCTGCTGCCCGGCAGCCCGTACCGCAGCGAGGCCGGGGCCGTCGAGGCGGTCCGCACGGCCCGCGAGCGGCGGATCCCGTTCCTCGGCACCTGCGCCGGCTTCCAGCACGCGGTGCTGGAGTACGCCCGGAACGTCTGCGGCGTTACCGCGGCCGCGCACGCCGAGTCGGCCCCGGACGGCGGGCAGCTGCTGCTGGTCCCGCTCAGCTGCTCGCTGGTCGGCCACGAGGGCGTCGTCGACCTCGTCCCCGGCTCGCTCGCCGAGCGGGTCCTGGGCACCACCCGCACCCTGGAGCGCTACCACTGCGCGTACGGGCCGAACGCCGAGTACCTGGAGCTGCTGCGCGCGCACGGACTGCGGTTCAGCGGCACCGACGCCTCCGGCGAGGTGCGGATCGCCGAACTGCCGGACCACCCGTTCTTCCTGGCGAGCCTCTTCCAGCCCGAGCTGTCGGGCGAGGAGGGCCGCCCGCACCCCGCGATCCGGGCCCTCGCCCTCGCCGCCGTCGAGCACGCGGCCGCGCGCACCGCCCCGGCCCCCACGCCCGTGCCGGCCGCCGCGTCCGCCTGACCGGGGCTCACATCGGCAGCGAGCGCAGCCGTACCGGGCCCTCGGGCCAGCCGGTGCCCTCCGCCAGCGGCGCCCACATGGTCCGCAGCGGCATCAGGACCACCCGGCCGCCGGGCTGCTCCACGTGGACGTCCGCCAGCACCTCCCGCCAGCCGAGCCGCCGGTAGAGCGTCACCAGCGGCGGTCTGCAGAACAGCAGGGCGTGCCGCGGGCCCAGCGTCCGCGCGTGCTCCAGCGCCGCGTCGACCACCGTGCGGGCCAGGCCCCGCCCCCGTTCCTCGCGGGCGACGGCCACCCCGCCGACGCCGACCGCCGCCAGGTCGACGCCGCCGACGGTGAGCGACAGCGGCAGCAGCCCGGTGTGGGCGACCAGCCGACCGTCCGGGAGTCGCACGCCGAAGTGGATCTCCTTGGGCAGGAAGGTCAGGCCGGTGTCCACGACGCCGTACGGGTCGGGGCCGGCGCCGAGTATCTCCTCCTGCTCGGCCTTGCCGTACTCGCTCAGCCGCACCACGGCGGTCGGTTCGGGAGCCCTCTGATCAGCCATCCCCCCATGATCGCCGCTGGGCGGGGTCGTGACCAGATCAGATCTGACGCGACTTCAGTTCGGCCCAGACCTCGGCGACCCGGGGGGCCAGCGCCTCCAGCGGTCCGCTGTTGTCGATCACCAGGTCGGCGATCGCCAGCCGGTCGGCGCGGCGCGCCTGGGCGGCCATCCGGGCCCGGGCCTCCTCCTCGGTCATGCCCCGCAGCCGGGTCAGCCGGTCGATCCGGACCTCGTCCTCGGCGTCCACCACCAGGATCAGGTCGAACAGCGGGGCGAGCCCGTTCTCGGTGAGCAGCGGCACGTCGTGGACGACCACCGCATCCTCGGCGGCGGCCGCCTCCAGCTCCGCGGACCGGGCCCGGACCAGCGGGTGGACGATGGCGTTCAGCGCCGCGAGCCGGTCCGGGTCCGCGAACACCACGGCGCCCAGCGCGGGGCGGTCCAGCGCGCCGTCCTCCCGGAGCACCCCGGGGCCGAACTCCGCCACCACCGCGGCGAGGCCCGCCGTCCCGGGCGCGACCACCTCCCGGGCGATCACGTCGGAGTCCACGATCACCGCGCCGTGGGCGGCGAGCAGGCGCGACACCTCGCTCTTGCCCGCGCCGATGCCGCCCGTCAGTCCGATCTTCAGCATGGCGTCAGGCTACCGGCGCGGACACCCGCCCGGACCCCGGACCCCGGACCCCGGACCCCGGACCCCGGGCCCGCACCGGGCAGGCGGGTGCAGGCGGGTGCGTGAACTTTCACGCTTGCGTGAATGGCGGCGCATGCATGAATGGCGGTGTGCACGTGAGCGTTCATGCTTTCGTGAATGACAGCGTGTACGTGAATGGCATCGCGTACGTGAATGGCATCGGGTTCACGAATGATGGCGCACACGTGAATGGTGGAGTCCACGTGAGCGTTCACGCCTGCGTGAACGCTCACCGATGCCGCCTCACCCCAGCTCCAGGCTCTCGCCCGCCGCCAGGGCCGTCAGCTCCGCGCCCGTCCCCGGGCCGCCCGACCCCACCAGACGGGTGTGGATCGCCAGCCCCTCCGGGCTGAGCACCGCGTCGTGCACCGCCACCGCCTGCCGCGGCCCCGCCTCCCGCACGTAGTCGATCAGCTCGCCGACCTTGCTCCAGGGCGCGGCGATCGGCAGCAGCAGCACCTCCACCGGGTGCGGCGGCACGGTCAGCGCGTCACCCGGATGGAAGACCCGGCCGTCGAAGAGGAACCCGGTGTTGCGCACCAGCGGGATCTCCGGATGGATCATCGCGTGCCACTCCCCGTGCACGCTGACCCCGAGCCCGCCCAGCTCGAAGGCGTCGCCCTCCCCCACCGCGGTCACCCGCCGCCCCAGGTCCTCCAGCTTCGCCGCGACCGCCGGGTTGGTCCACACCCGCAGCGCCGGGTCCGCCTCCAGCGCGGCCCGCAGCGTCCCCTCCGCGAAGTGGTCGAAGTGCTCGTGGGTGATCAGTACGGCGTCCGCCCCGGCCAGCGCGGCCGGATCGGTGAACGCGCCCGGGTCGATCACGACGGTGGTGTCGCCCTGCTCAAGGCGAACGCAGGCATGTCCGAACTTGGTCAGTCGCATGGGCAGAACAGTACGACGTGATCCAGAGTGGAAGGGTGTGCGCCCGCGGGCGGGCGCGCCGGTGAAGGCGGGAGGTCCGGCCGTGACCGAAGCGATCCTGGCGGAAGGCCTGGTCAAGCGGTTCAAGGAGACCCAGGCCCTGGCGGGCGTCGACCTGGTGGCCAGATCCGGCACCGTGCTCGGCCTGCTCGGGCCCAACGGCGCCGGCAAGACCACCGCCGTGCGGATCTTCGCGACCCTGCTGCGCCCCGACGGCGGCCGGGCCCTGGTCGGCGGGCACGACGTGGTCCGCGAGGCGGGCCGGGTCCGCTCCCTGCTCGGCCTCACCGGCCAGTACGCCGCCGTCGACGAGAACCTCACCGGCACCGAGAACCTGCTGATGATCGGCCGGCTGCTCGGCCTGTCCCGGCCCGAGGCCCGCGCCCGGGCCGCCGAACTGCTGGAGCGCTTCGGGCTCACCGACGCCGGCGCCCGCGCCGCCAAGGGCTACTCCGGCGGCATGCGCCGGCGCCTCGACCTGGCCGCCAGCCTGGTCGGCCGGCCCCGGATCCTCTTCCTGGACGAGCCGACCACCGGCCTCGACCCGCACAGCCGCGGCGAGGTCTGGGACCTGCTGCGCGGCCTGGTCGCCGAGGGCGTGACCGCCCTGCTCACCACCCAGTACCTCGACGAGGCCGACCGGCTGGCCGACGAGATCGTGGTCATCGACAAGGGCCGGGTGATCGCCGAGGGCACCCCGGACGAGCTCAAGGACCGCACCGGCGGCCAGGTGCTGGAGCTGCGGCCGCTGCGCGCCGAGGACCTGGCCCGGGCCCACGCCCTGATCGGCGAGGCCGCCGGCGATCACGCCCGGATCGAGGGCGGGGCGGTCACCGCCCCGGTCAACGACCCCGAGCTGATGCCCGCCGTGGTCCGCCGCCTGGACGCCGCCGGGATCGCGGTCGGCGAGCTGGCGCTGCGCCGCTCCAGCCTGGACGAGGTCTTCCTCGCCCTGACCGGCCACCGGGCCGAGCCACCCACCGACGCCGACGCCGATCCCGGCGGCCCCGGCGGTCCCGCCGAGGACGCCGGCGAGGACACCTACGAGCAGGCCGGGAGGCCGTCATGACCGCCGTCGTCACGGGCCGCGCGCCCGCCCCCGCCGGCCGGGTCCACCCGGTCGCCGCGCTGCGGCAGACCGGCACGATGGCCTGGCGCAGCCTGGTCTCGGTCAAGCACAACCCGCTGGAGCTGGTGGACTTCAGCGTCACGCCGATCATGTTCGTGCTGCTGTTCACCTACGTCCTGGGCGGGCAGATGGCCGGCTCCCCGCAGGCCTACCTGCAGTACGCGCTGGCCGGGATCATCTGCCAGAACGCGCTCTTCACCACGATGTACACGGCGATGGCGCTGAACACCGACCTGACCAAGGGTGTCTTCGACCGGCTGCGCAGCCTGCCGATCGCCCGCTCGGCCCCGCTGCTCGGACGGATCGCCGCCGACCTGTGCAAACAGCTGTGGGCGATGCTGCTGATGATCGGGCTGGGCACGCTGATGGGCTTCGACCTGACCAACGGGATCCCCGGGCTGGCCGCGGCGGCCGCGCTGCTGCTGGTGTTCACCGCCGCGGTCTCGTGGAGCGCGGTGCTGATCGGGATGCTGGCGGGCGACGCCGAGAAGGTGCAGGTCTTCAGCTTCGTGGTGATCTTCCCGATCACCTTCACCAGCAGCGCCTTCGTCCAGGTCGACACCATGCCGGGCTGGCTCCAGGCCTGGACGGACGTCAACCCGGTGACCCATCTCTCGGACGCCGTCCGCGGCCTGCTCACCGGCGGGCCGGTGGCCTCGCCGGTGCTCTGGTCGCTGGTCTGGGCGGCGGGCATCGCCGCGGTGTTCGTCCCGCTGGCGATGCGCGCCTACCGCGCCCGGAGCTGAGCCCCGCCGCCCCCACGGCCCGACCGCCACTCGGGCCCCGCCGTCCCCACGGGCCCGGCCGCCGGGGTGCCCCGAAGGCCGGGCCCGCCGGCTCAGCCGGCGGGGACGCCCGCCAGGTCGTGGGCCGCGGCGCGCGGGGCCGGGACGACGGCCGGGGCGGCGCTGACCGGCGGCAGCTCGACGTGCTCGCTGAGGCCGAACCGCCGGTGCAGGCGGCGCAGCGGGGCCGGGGCCCACCAGTTGAAGTCGCCGAACAGGCTCATCGCGGCCGGCACCAGCAGGCAGCGCACCAGGGTGGCGTCCACCGCGACGGCGACGGCCAGCGCGATGCCCATCTGCTTGACCATGAGCATGTCCCCGGCGGCGAAGCCCGCGAAGACGATGACCATCAGCAGGGCCGCCGAGGTGATGATCCGGCCGCTGCGCTGGACGCCCAGCTCCACCGAGCGGTGGTTGTCGTAGCCGCGGTCGCGCAGCTCCTTGATCCGGGCCAGCAGGAAGACCTCGTAGTCCATCGAGAGGCCGAAGGCGAAGGCGAAGACCAGCACCGGTATGAAGGTCTCCAGCCCGCCGGTCGGGCTGAAGCCGAGCATCCCGCTGAAGAAGCCGTCCTGGAAGACCAGGGTCAGCGCGCCGAGCGAGGCGCCCAGCGAGAGCAGGTTCATCAGCAGGGCCTTGACCGGCATCACCACCGACCCGGTCATCAGGAAGAGCAGCACCAGGGTGCCGAGCGCGACCAGGCCGAGGGCGATCGGGCCCCGGGTCATCAGCTCGTCCTTGAAGTCGACCACCGAGGCGGCGCCGCCGGTGACGTGGGTGGTGAGGCCGCCGCGGTCGCCGCGCAGCTCCTCGACCACCTTCTGGGCCTGCTCGCCCTGCGGGTCGCCGTGCACCAGCACGTCGATGGTGGAGACCGTGTCGCCGGTGCCGACAGGGCTCACCGCGCGCACCCCGCTGACGCCGGGCAGCTTGGCGACCACCTCGTCGGCGTACGCCTGGGCGGCCTGGGCGCCGCTCTCGACGACCACGGTGACGGGGGCGGCGGAGGCCTGCGGGAAGCGCTGGTCGACGGCCTCGGCGACCTGGCGGCCGACGGAGGAGTGGGGCAGTACGGAGGCGCCGGAGCTGCGCATCTCGGCGTGCAGGAACGGCGCGCCGGCGGCGACCAGCACCGCGGTGCAGGCCAGGGCGACGAGCACCGCGCGCTTGCGGACCCGGCGGACGGTGCGGCTGAAGAAGCCCTCGTCGGGGACGGGCGCGGTGGGCGCCTTGACCCGGTGGCCGGCGAAGCCCAGCAGGGCGGGGACCAGGGTGAGCGCGGCGGCGACGGCGATCACCACGACGCTCACGCCCGCGGCGGCGACCGCGCCGAGCACGGGGCTGGAGAAGACGAAGAGGCCGGAGAGCGCGACGGCGACGGTCAGCCCGGAGAAGGCGACGGTCCGGCCGGCGGTGGCGGAGGTGCGTTCGACGGCGGCGGCGATGGTGGCGCCGTGCCCGCGTTCCTCGCGGAAACGGTTCACCATGAGCAGCGCGTAGTCGATCGACAGGCCCAGGCCCAGCACGGTGGCGATCGGCAGCACGCTGGTGTCGATGTCCATGATCTTGCTGAAGCCGAACATGGCCAGCAGCGCGCCGCCCACCGAGGCGACGGCGCCGATCACGGGCAGGCTCGCGGCGGCCAGGCCGCCGAAGACCAGCACCATGACGATCAGGGTGAGCGGCAGGGTGACCATCTCGCCGAAGCGGGTGTCCCGCTCGGTCTGCTCCTTGACCTCCTGCTCCAGCACCAGGTCACCGCCCACCTTGACGGTGGTGCCGTCCGCGCCGATCCCGGCCAGCTTCGCGGCGACCGCGTCGGCCTGGGCGGGGGTGCTGCCGTCGGCCATCCGTACGGAGACCAGGCTCGCGGTGCCGTCGGCGGAGCGCAGCGCGGCGGCGGACGGGTCGGCGGCGTAGGCGTCCGCGGTGGAGGAGACGCCGGGGAGGGCGGCGATCTCGGCGGTGGCACGGGTGACGGCGTCCCGGACGGCCGGGTCGTCGACGGGCCTGCCGTCGACGAGGGCGGTGACGGTGCCGCTGGCCGGGTCGGCGGCGGCGACCACGGCGCTGCCCCGGTCGGCCTCGGAGGCGGCGGAGGAGGCGCCCGCGACGGACCCCTCGAACACCCGGCCGCCGATCAGCACGCCGAGCACCAGGACGACGGCCCAGAGTCCGAGCACCCAGCGGCGGTGGCGGAAGCAGAACCGGCCGAGGGCGGCGAGGCGTCCGGGGACCTTGGGGTCCTCGGGGACGAGCGCGGGGTCGGGGGTCACTGCGGGGGGTGTCACTGCGGTGCTACGGCGCATGTGCAGGTGGTGCCCTTGCGTGTGGGGCCGATCGTAGGACCGATCGGGCAACTCACCCCAAGGTAGGTGTTACGGGACGAAACACCTAGAGAGGTGTGATGAGCCCCTTATCACAAAATCCCCACAGCTAAAGGACACCTAAGCGCCATCGGCCATCCGCGGCCGGGAACGCGTGTGACCCCCACCCGGCGAACCGGGTGGGGGTCACACGTCCTTCAGCTAGGCACTAGCCGAGGGGACAGAGCTCAGCTCTGGCCGCCGGCCAGCTTCTCGCGCAGGGCGGCGAGAGCCTCGTCCGAGGCGAGCGCACCGGTGCCCTCGTCGCTGGAGGAGGAGTAGTTGCCACCGGCGGCGGCGGCGACGGCGTCGCCACCCTCGGCAGCGGCCTCCGCGTCGGCCTCACGGCTCTTGATGACCTGGGCCTGGTGCTGCTCGAAGCGGGCCTGCGCCTCGGCGTACTGGCGCTCCCACTCCTCACGCTGCTTCTCGAAGCCGGGCAGCCAGTCGTTCGCCTCGGGGTCGAAGCCCTCCGGGTAGATGTAGTTGCCCTGGTCGTCGTACGAGGCGGCCATGCCGTACAGGGTCGGGTCGAACTCGACCTCGGCCGGGTTGGCACCCAGGGCCTCGTTGGCCTGCTTGAGCGACAGGCTGATGCGACGACGCTCGAGGTCGATGTCGATGACCTTGACGAAGATCTCGTCGCCGACCTGGACGACCTGCTCCGGGATCTCGACGTGGCGCTCGGCCAGCTCGGAGATGTGGACCAGACCCTCGATGCCCTCGTCCACGCGGACGAACGCACCGAACGGAACCAGCTTGGTGACCTTACCCGGAACGACCTGGCCGATCTGGTGGGTACGGGCGAACTGCTGCCACGGGTCCTCCTGGGTCGCCTTCAGCGACAGGGAGACGCGCTCGCGGTCCATGTCCACGTCGAGAACCTCGACGGTGACCTCCTGGCCGACCTCGACGACCTCGGACGGGTGGTCGATGTGCTTCCAGGACAGCTCGGAGACGTGGACCAGACCGTCGACGCCACCCAGGTCCACGAAGGCACCGAAGTTGACGATCGAGGAGACGACGCCGGAGCGCACCTGGCCCTTCTGCAGGGTGGTGAGGAAGGTCTGGCGGACCTCGCTCTGGGTCTGCTCCAGCCAGGCACGGCGGGACAGGACCACGTTGTTGCGGTTCTTGTCCAGCTCGATGATCTTGGCCTCGAGCTCCTTGCCCACGTAGGGCTGGAGGTCACGGACACGACGCATCTCGACGAGCGAGGCCGGGAGGAAGCCACGGAGGCCGATGTCGAGGATGAGACCACCCTTGACGACCTCGATGACGGTACCGGTGACGATGCCGTCCTCTTCCTTGATCTTCTCGATCGTGCCCCAGGCACGCTCGTACTGAGCGCGCTTCTTGGACAGGATGAGACGACCCTCCTTGTCCTCCTTCTGGAGAACCAGGGCCTCGATGTTGTCACCGACGGCGACGACCTCGTGCGGGTCAACGTCGTGCTTGATCGAGAGCTCGCGGGACGGGATGACGCCCTCGGTCTTGTAACCGATGTCGAGGAGGACCTCGTCACGGTCGACCTTCACGATGACGCCCTCGACGATGTCGCCATCGTTGAAGTACTTGATGGTCTCGTCGATCGCGGCGAGGAACGCGTCCGCGTCGCCGATGTCGTTGACCGCGACCTGCGGGGTGGTGCTGAGGGAGGAGTCGGTGGGGCTCGTCATTAGGAAAAGGGCTCCGGTACGGACATGAAGTCGTAGGTAATGCCACGCGGAGGGCCCGTATCGCTCCCACCGAAAGCCGGACAGCCCAGAACACGGCGCACCGGGATTCCCGTACAACGAGAAACCGGCGTCCGTCTTGCGACCGTGGGGTCTTCGACAGATGCGAGCGCGACCTGCTCCGTCCGAGGCGCGCAGGCCCGCAGCGCAACTTGTAGCATACGGGGACAGCCAGGCACGGTCAACGCCAAGGGCGGCGAGACGGTGGAGGCCGGGATGGATCAGGCCATATCCTCCGATAGCGCACCTCGACGGTGGGCGGCCGCAGGGAGGCGTCCCCGGATGCCACCGCCGGGATCGGGCCCCTGAGGGCCGTCTCACGGCAGCGGCGCTTCCGCATCCCACACCCTACGCGATGGGCTTTATCACCTTGGCCACCACCCCCGTACCCGCGCCGGACGAGTTCGACTACGACCCGGCCGCCTTCGACCCCGAGGGCCCGCACGGCCACGACGGTGACGACGACGGCGACGAGGGCGACGACGCGGTCCGGCGGGACGCCGGCACCGGCGAGAGCAGCCGGGCCAGCCGCCACTGGTGGGACCGCAACGCCGACGAGTACCAGGACGAGCACGGCGCCTTCCTCGGCGACGACCGCTTCACCTGGTGCCCGGAGGGGCTGGACGAGGCCGAGGCGGGCCTGCTCGGCGACGTCGCCGGGCAGGACGTGCTGGAGCTCGGCGCCGGCGCCGCCCAGTGCTCGCGCTGGCTGGCCGCCCGGGGCGCCCGGGCGGTCGCGCTGGACATCTCGCACCGCCAGCTGCAGCACGCCCGGCGGATCGACCTGGCCCGCGACACCCCGCCGGTCCCGCTGGTGCAGGCCGACGCGGCGGTGCTGCCGTTCGCCGACGGCTCCTTCGACGTGGCCTGCTCGGCGTACGGGGCGGTGCCGTTCAGCGCCGACACCGCGGCGCTGATGCGCGAGGTGCGCCGGGTGCTGCGGCCCGGCGGGCGCTGGGTGTTCTCGGTGACCCACCCGATCCGCTGGGCCTTCCCCGACGAGCCCGGCGTGGAGGGCCTCACCGTCACCGCCTCCTACTTCGACCGCACCCCCTACGTGGAGCAGGACGAGCAGGGCCGCGCCACCTACGTCGAGCACCACCGCACGCTCGGCGACCGGGTGCGCGAGCTGGTCGGGGCCGGCTTCCGACTGGTGGACCTGGTCGAGCCGGAGTGGCCGGCCGGGCACGAGCAGGAGTGGGGCGGCTGGTCCCCGCTGCGCGGCCGGCTCTTCCCCGGCACCGCGATCTTCGTCTGCGAGCGGGACTGAGGCCCGGCCGGTGAACCCCGCCTGGCGCGACCTGCCCGTCCGCACCGCCCTGCCCGCCCTGCACCGGGCGCTCGACGAGCACGGCGTCGCCGTCCTCGCCGCGCCGCCCGGCACCGGCAAGACCACGCTGGTGCCGCTCGCCCTGGCGGGCCTGCTGGACCGGCCGGACGACGCCGGGGCCCGCGACGGCGGCGGCCCGGTGCGCCGGGTGCTGGTCGCCGAGCCGCGCCGGCTGGCGGTACGGGCGGCGGCCCGGCGGATGGCCTGGCTGCTCGGCTCCGCGGTCGGCGAGGAGGTCGGCCACACCGTGCGCGGCGAGCGCCGCGCCGGCCCGCGCACCGTGGTCGAGGTGGTCACCACCGGCGTGCTGCTCCAGCGCCTCCAGCGCGACCAGGAGCTGCCCGGGGTCGACGTGGTCGTCCTCGACGAGTGCCACGAACGCCACCTGGACGCCGACACCGCGCTCGCCTTCCTGCTGGACGTCCGCGCCGCCCTGCGGCCCGAACTGCGGATCGTCTGCGCCTCGGCGACCTCCGACACCGCGGCCTGGGCCGAGCTGCTCGGCGGCGCCCCGGTCGTCGAGGCGCACGGCGTCTCGCACCCCGTCGAGGTGCGCTGGGCGCCCCCGGCCCGCGCCGTACGCCCCGCCCACGGCACCCGGGTGGACCCGGCGCTGCTGGAGCACGTCGCGGCGACCGTACGGCGGGCGCTGGCCGAGCAGGACGGGGACGTGCTCTGCTTCCTGCCCGGGGCCGGCGAGATCGCCCGGGTCGCCGGACTGCTGGACGGCGCCGCGGCCGAGGTGCTGCAACTGCACGGCAGGGCCCCGCAGGCCGTCCAGGACGCCGCGCTCACCGTCGCCGCCACCCGGCGGGTGGTGCTGGCCAGCGCGGTCGCCGAGTCCTCGCTGACCGTGCCGGGGGTGCGGGTCGTGGTGGACTGCGGGCTGGCCCGCGAGCCGCGCACCGACCACGCCCGCGGCCTGGCCGGCCTGGTCACCGTACGGGCCTCGCTGGCCGCCGCCCGCCAGCGGGCCGGACGGGCCGGACGGGAGGCCCCCGGCACCGTCTACCGGTGCTGGGCGCAGGCCGAGGACGCCCTGACGGCGCGGTTCCCCACCCCGGAGATCGCGCTCGCCGACCTCACCCCGTTCGCCCTCCAGGCCGCCTGCTGGGGCGACCCCGACGCCACCTCGCTCGCCCTGCCCGACGCCCCGCCCGCCGGGGCGATGGCCGCCGCCCGGCAGACCCTGCGCGCCCTCGGCGCGGTCGACGACGACGGACGGGCCACCGACCGCGGTGTGCGGCTGGCCCGCACCGGGCTGCACCCGCGCCTGGCCCGGGCCCTGACGGACGGCGCGCCGCTGGTCGGCTCCCGCCGGGCCGCCGAGGTGGTCGCGCTGCTCTCCGAGGAACCGCCCCGGGCGCTCGGGGACGACCTGGGCGCCGTGCTGCGGCTGGTGCGGGCCGGCTCCGGCCCCTCTGCGGCCCCCGGCCGGACGGACCCCTACGCCGGGCGCTGGCGGGAGGAGGTCCGGCGGCTGCTGCGCGCGGTCGCCGAGACCCCGGCGACCGCGCTGCCGGACGCGGCGGCGGTCGGGCTGGTGGTCGGGCTGGCCTTCCCGGAGCGGATCGCCCGGGCCCGGGTGGAGCGGCCCGAGCCGGGCACCCGCAGCCCGTACCTGATGGCCTCCGGGACCGCCGCCGAGCTCGCCCCCGGCACCGCACTGGCCGGGCTGCCGTGGCTGGCCGTCGCGGTGGCCGACCGCCCGGCCGGCTCGCCCTCGGCGCGGGTGCTGCACGCGGCCGCGCTGGACGAGGAGACCGCCCGGCTGGCCGGCGCCCCGCTGCTGGCCGCCCGGGAGGAGGTCCACTGGGACACCCGGCGCGGCGAGGTCACCGCCCGCCGGGTCGCCTCGCTGGGCGCGGTGGAGCTGTCCGCCGAGCGGCTGGAGCGCCCCGACCCGGCCCTGGTGCGGGCCGCGCTGCTGGACGGGCTGGCCCGCGAGGGCGTCACCGAGCTGCTGAACTGGCCCGCCGGGGCGGCCGGCCTGCGCGAGCGGCTGGCCTTCCTGCACCGGGTGATCGGCGACCCCTGGCCGGACGTCACCGACGGGGCACTGCTGGCCTCGGCCGGGGAGTGGCTGGAGCCGGAGCTCTCCCGGGCCCGGCGGCGCGCCGACCTGGCCCGGATCGACACCGCGGCCGCGCTGCAGCGGCTGCTGCCCTGGGCGAGCGGCCAGGCCGGACGGCTGGACGAGCTGGCGCCGGAGCGGATCGAGGTGCCCTCGGGCTCCCGGATCCGCGTCGACTACGGCGGCGAGCGACCGGTGCTGGCGGCCAAGGTGCAGGAACTCTTCGGCTGGGCCGCGGCCCCGGCGCTGGCCGGCGGGCGAGCCCCGCTGACCGTCCACCTGCTCTCCCCCGCGGGGCGCCCGGCCGCCGTCACCGGCGACCTGGCCTCCTTCTGGCGGGACGGCTACCGGGCCGTGCGCGCCGAACTACGAGGCCGCTACCCCCGCCACCCCTGGCCGGAGGACCCGACCACCGCCGAGCCCACCCGGCGCGCCAACGCCCGCCGCTGAGACGGGCGTTGAGCCGCGGGCGACCGGAGTGCGCTCCGGTCGCCCGCGGCTGACGCGACATCAGGACGCCTGCGGTCAGTGCGCGGCGGCCTCCCAGTCCGCGCCGACGCCGACCGAGACGTCCAGCGGCGCGCGCAGCGGGTAGGCGCCGGCCATCTGCTCGCGGACCAGCGCCTCGACGCGCTCGCGCTCGCCGGGGGCCAGCTCCAGCACGATCTCGTCGTGCACCTGGAGGAGCATCCGGGACGCCAGACCGGCCCCGCGCAGCGCCTCGTCCACCCGCAGCATCGCGATCTTGACGATGTCGGCGGCCGAGCCCTGGATGGGGGCGTTGAGGGCCATCCGCTCGGCCATCTCGCGGCGCTGGCGGTTGTCGCTGTTGAGGTCCGGCAGGTAGCGGCGGCGGCCGAGCAGGGTCTCGGTGTACCCGGTGGCGCGGGCCTCGTCGACCACCCGGCGCAGGTAGTCGCGCACCCCGCCGAAGCGCTCGAAGTAGGTGTCCATCAGGCCCTGCGCCTCGGCCGGCTTGATGCCGAGCTGCTGCGAGAGGCCGTAGGCGGAGAGCCCGTACGCCAGGCCGTAGGACATCGCCTTGATCTTGCGGCGCATCTCGGCGTCGACCCGGTCGCCGGGGACCTCGAAGACCTGGGAGGCGACGGTGGTGTGGAGGTCCTCGCCGCTGGCGAAGGCCTCGACGAGGGCCTCGTCCTCGGAGAGGTGGGCCATGATGCGCAGCTCGATCTGCGAGTAATCGGCGGTCAGCAGCGCCTCGTAGCCCTCGCCGACGACGAAGGCGCGGCGGATGGCGCGGCCCTCCTCGGTGCGGACGGGGATGTTCTGCAGGTTCGGGTCCTGCGAGGAGAGCCGGCCGGTGGCGGCGACCATCTGATTGAAGGTGGTGTGGATCCGCCCGGCCGGGGAGACCGTCTTCAGCAGGCCCTCGACGGTGGTGCGCAGCTTGGCCTGGTCGCGGTGGCGCAGCAGGATGACCGGCAGTTCGTTGTCGGTCTGGGTGGCGAGCCAGGTCAGCGCGTCGGCGTCGGTGGTGTACCCGGTCTTGATCTTCTTGGTCTTGGGCAGGGCCAGCTCGCCGAAGAGGATCTCCTGGAGCTGCTTGGGCGAGCCGAGGTTGAACTCGTGGCCGGCGGCGGCGTGCGCCTCCTCGACGCAGCGCTGGATCTCGGCGGCGAACTGGGACTCCAGGCCGGTCAGCCAGGGGCGGTCGGCGGCGATGCCGTAGCGCTCCATCCGGGCCAGCAGCGCGGCGATCGGCAGCTCCATGTCGCGCAGCAGCTCGGTGGCGCCGGCCTCGGCGAGGCGGGTGTCGAACAGCTCGGCGAGGTCGAGGACGGCCCGGGCCTGGAGCATCAGCGCGTTGGCGCCGGCGGCGGCGTCCTCCTCCGGGGCGTCGAAGGAGAGCTGGCCGGACTCGGCGGCGGGCGCGGGGGTGAGCGAGCGGGCCAGGTACTCCTCGGCGAGGACCTCCAGGGTGAAGGTGCGCCGGCCGGGCTTCTCCAGGTAGGCGGCCAGCGCGGTGTCGGCGACGACGCCCTCGATGGTCCAGCCGCGTTCGGCGAAGGCGCGCATGACCTGCTTGGCGATGTGCAGCGCCTTGGGGGCGGCCGGGTCGGCGAGCCAGGCGGCGAAGGCGCGCTCGTCCTCCTCGGCGAGCAGCGCCGGGTCGAACCAGGCGGCCGACTCGCCGACCGCGAGGGCGACCTCGGTGACCTCGCCGCTGCCGAGGGCCCACCGGTAGACGGCGGTGAGCGCGATCCGGCCGGCGCTGGCGTGGCGCTCCAGCCAGGCGGCCAGGGCGCCGGCGTCGGTGAGCAGTTCGCCGTCGACCTCGACGCCGGGGGCGAGTTCGGCCTCGGCCTCGGGCTGCTCGGCGCCCGGGTCGATGCCGTAGACGCGGTCGCGGAAGTTGTTGTTGCGGAACTCCAGCGACTCCATGAGGGTGCCGACGGCGGCCCGGTCGAACGGGGAGCGGGCCAGGTCGGCGACGCCGAGCGGGAGTTCGACGTCGCGGACCAGCTCGGTGAGGATGCGGTTGCGCTTGACCGAGTCGAGGTGCTCGCGCAGCTTCTCGCCGATCTTGCCCTTGACCTCGTCGGCGCGGGAGACCAGTTCGTCGAAGGAGCCGAACTGGTTGACCCACTTGGCGGCGGTCTTCTCGCCGACGCCGGGGATGCCGGGCAGGTTGTCGGACGGGTCGCCGCGCAGGGCCGCCAGGTCGGGGTACTGGCGGGGGGTGACGCCGTACTTCTCGGCGACCTTCTCCGGGGTGTAGCGGGTGAGCTCGGAGACGCCCTTGGTGGGGTAGAGGACGGTGACGTGGTCGGTCACCAGTTGGAGGGAGTCGCGGTCGCCGGTGACGATCTGCACCTCGAAGCCGGCCGCCTCGGCGGCGGTGGCGAGGGTGGCGATGATGTCGTCCGCCTCGAAGCCCTCGACCGTCATCCGGGGGACGCTCATGGCGTCGAGCAGTTCGCCGATCAGGCCGACCTGGCTGCGGAACTCGTCCGGGGTCTTGGCGCGGTTGGCCTTGTAGTCGGGGAACTCGGCGGAGCGGAAGGTCTGCCGGGACAGGTCGAAGGCCACCGCGAGGTGGGTGGGCTTCTCGTCGCGGACGGTGTTGGCGAGCATCGAGGCGAAGCCGTACACCGCGTTGGTGGGCTGGCCGGTGGAGGTGTTGAAGTTCTCCACGGGCAGCGCGTAGTACGCCCGGTAGGCCATCGAGTGCCCGTCGAGCAGCATCAGCCGGGGGCGCTCACCGGCCCCGCCGCCACCAGCCGCGCCCTTGTCCGTACTCTGCGTAGCCACGTCGCCGTCCGTTCCTGCCGATTCCACTACCGGCAACCGATCCTATGGCCCGGCACCGACAAAAGGGGCGCGCGGCCGGGCTCGGGCACCGAGAGCGGTGTCCACCTCATCCCGCTCTCCTTCCTCTGGGACGGGACGGCGTTCCTGATCTCC
>NZ_JBSGFD010000013.1:0-83450 GCF_053603215.1 Kitasatospora sp. NPDC004240
GTCGCCGCGCGGGGGGGGGTGGTGGGGAAGCGCGGGGGGGGCGGCCGACTCGACGCGTAACTGCATGGAGGCGATGGACAGCCAGGGGGCGTCGGTCTCGTCGCCCTCGCCGATGTGGTCCAGGTGCAGCCGGGCGCGGGCGATGTGACGGACGGTCTCGCGGACGTCGCCGGCCAGGGCGTGCGCGCGGGCCTGGCCGGCCTGGGCCATGGCGCCGGCCCAGTGCCGTCCGGGGGCGACCCGGGCGATCTCCCGGGCGTAGCCGAGGGCGGTGGCGGGGTCGCCGTCCATCCGGGCGAGGGTGCTCATGTCGCTGAGCGCGGCGACCTGGGTACCGCGGTCGCCGGCGAGTTCGGCCCAGGTGAGGGCCCGGTCGAAGCAGGTCATGGCGGTGGCGTTGCGGCCGTGGCGCATCCGCAGTCCGCCGGCCGCGTGGGCGTACTCACCGGCCAGGCGCACCAGCGCGCGGCCGGGGTCGGCGGGGGTGAGGGTGAGCCGGCGGACGATGGCGCGCAGGGTGTGCTCGACGAGCGGGATGCCGGCCTGCGGGTGCTCCTCGCCGGCCCGCAGGTGGACGGCGAGCATCCCGGCGAGCGCGTGCGCGGTGTCCGCGTCCAGGGGTGGCGGGGCGGCGTCGCCGGCGGCGCAGAAGGCGGCGTGCAGGGCGGCGGCCGCGGCGGGCGGCGGGACCTCACAACCGGCGGCGCCGTGCAACGGGCAGAGCAGTCCGTAGTCGGGCAGCCGGGCCGGCAGCAGCAGGGCGAGCGCGGGCGGCGGGACGGCCACCGGCGCGGAGGCGCCGGGCAGCGGCGGCCGGGCGGGGGCCAGTGGTACGGGCGGGGCTCCGGGGCCGCCGTCCTCGGCGGCGCGGCAGGCGGCGAGGAGGTCCCCGCCGGCGGCGAGCAGGGTGTCGAGCCGGTCGGCGAGGCGGACGGTGGCGCGGCGGGTGCCGTGTTCGAGCTTGCTGATGGCGGTGTGGTCGTAGCCGACGGCGGCGGCGAGTTGGGCCTGGGTGAGTCCGGCGCGGCGGCGCCAGTGGCGCAGCCGGGCGCCGAAGCAGCGCCAGGGGTCGCCGCCGCGCGGTGCGGCGGCCGCGGGCCCGACGGGGGTCGTGGCAGGGGTCGCCGCGGTGGCGGGCGGTGCGGCGGTGGCGGCCCGCGGGGCGACGGTCGGTGCCCCGGCGGGCGGTGCGGCGGCGTCGGCGCGGTACACGATCGGCCCCTCCCCCTGGTCGCGGCGGGCGGCGTGGGGTGCCGTCCGCCTGCGAGGACGGTACCGGTCCGGGTGCCGCTTCGTACATGAGGTGGTCTCAACCACTTGGTACCAATGGGCCTTTGACAGAACTTGCCGAAGCCCCTCCGCACTTGTCCAGACCATTGACCGAGCCATGACGACGTGTGAGTGTTCCGGCACCCGAGCGCGGACCTCACCCCCACAGCAGCGGCCGTCCGCAAGACGGCGTGCCGAGAGCGCCACGAGGGCGCCGTCCGCGATCGAGGACCCCCACACCCCGAGGAGCCTCGATGCACCACAGTCCGATCAAACGCCGGCTACTGACGGCCGGGACAACCCTGGCCGTGGTGGCCGGGCTGGTCACCGCGACCGCCGGCACCACGGCGGCCGCGGCCGAGCCGGCCCCCACTCCCCCGCCGAGCGCACTGGCCGCCGCCGTCTCCGCCGCCGACCAGGCCGCCTCCGCGGGCCTCGACGCCCTGGCCAAGGGCCCGGGCGAGGTCTACGAGCGGCGCACCGTCACCCCGTGGGTGGACGGCCTGTTCTCGGTCGCCTACGAGCGCAGCTACCAGGGCCTGCCGGTGGTCGGCGGCGACGCCGTCGTCATCGCCGACGGCCAGGGCCGGATACGCGGCCTGCAGTCGGCGTCCACCGGCCCGGTCGGCGTGCCGACCAAGGCGAGGATCAGCGCCGCCAACGCCGAGAAGACCGCGCGCGCCCAACTCGCCGTCGTGGAGAGCGTGGAGGAGCGCCGCCTGGTCGTCCGGGTCAAGGACGACACCGCGCGGCTCGCCTGGGAGACCGTCGTCACCGGCGCCACCGCCACCGCGCCCAGCCGGCTGCACGTCTTCGTCGACGCCCGCACCGGCGAGGTGATCGACAGCTACGACGACGTCCGCGCGGGCACCGCCAACAGCAAGTGGAACGGCCCCTCGCCCACCATCAGCACCACCAACTCGGGCGGCACCTACTCGCTGCGCGACCCGAACCGGCCGGGCCTGAGCTGCGCCGACTACACCAGCGGCCAGGTGTTCTCCAAGTCCACCGACACCTGGGGCAACGGCAGTTCGACCAGCAAGGAGACCGGCTGCGCCGACGTGATGTTCGCGGCGCAGAAGGAATGGGACATGCTCCGCGAGTGGCTGGGCCGCAACGGCCACAACGGCAACGGCGGCAGCTGGCCGGTCAAGGTCGGCCTCAACGAGGTCAACGCCTACTGGAACGGCTCCTCCGTCTCCATCGGCCGCAACAACGCCAACGAGTGGATCGCCTCGATCGACGTGGTGGGCCACGAGTTCGGCCACGGCATCGACCAGTTCACCCCCGGCGGCGCCAACAACGAGAACGGTCTCGGCGAGGCCACCGGCGACATCTTCGGCGCGCTGACCGAGGCGTACGCCAACCAGAGCGCGCCGTACGACAGCCCGGACTACCTCGTCGGCGAGATGATCAACCTCGTCGGCAACGGTCCGATCCGCAACATGTACAACCCCTCGCAGGTGAGCAACAACCCCAACTGCTACTCGTCCTCGATCCCGAGCACCGAGGTGCACGCGGCGGCGGGCCCGCTGAACCACTGGTTCTACCTGCTCTCCGAGGGCTCCAACCCGGGCGGCGGCAAGCCCACCAGCCCGACCTGCAACAACTCCACCGTCACCGGGGTGGGCATCAAGGACGCCGGCCGGATCTTCTACGGCGGCATGCTGCTCAAGACCAGCGGCATGACCCACAAGAAGTACCGCACCGCCACCCTGACCGCGGCCAAGACCCTGGACCCCGGCTGCAACCTCTTCACCCGCACCAAGGCGGCCTGGGACGCGATCAGCGTGACCGCGCAGCCCGGTGACCCGACCTGTACGCCGTCCGGCGACAACGACTTCTCGCTCGCCGTCGCGCCGTCCAGCGGTTCGGTCCAGGCCGGCGCCTCCACCAGCGCCACGGTCAGCACCGCCGTCACCTCCGGCACCGGCCAGACGGTGAACCTCAGCGCCAGCGGCCAGCCCGGCGGCGCCTCGGTCACCTTCAGCCCGTCCTCGGTGCAGGCCGGCTCCTCGGCGACGATGAACGTCTCCACCTCGTCCTCGACCCCGCAGGGCACCTACACCATCACGGTGACCGGCACCGGCAGCGCCACCCACACCGCGCAGTACACGCTGACGGTCGGCGGCGGCAACCCCGGCGGCAGCGCGCCCGACATCGACGTGGCCAAGGTCCAGGCGCACCTGAGCCAGCTCAACACCATCGCCTCGCAGAACGGGGGCAACCGCCGCACCGGCACCGCCGGCTACACGCAGTCGCTCGCCTACGTGAAGGGCAAGCTGCAGGCGGCCGGGTACACGGTCACCGAGCAGCCCTGCAGCAGCTGCACCTACGGCTCCAACAACCTGATCGCCGACTGGCCGGGCGGCCCCGCCGACCAGGTCACCATGTTCGGCGCCCACCTGGACGGCGTGTCGGCCGGCCCGGGCATCAACGACAACGGCTCCGGCTCCGCCGTGCTGCTGGAGAACGCGCTCGCCCTGGCCCAGCAGAACCCCACCCTGACCCGGCACGTCCGGTTCGCCTGGTGGACCGGCGAGGAGCAGGGCCTGCAGGGCTCCCAGTACTACGTCGGCCAGTTGAGCGCCTCCCAGCGCAGCGCCATCAAGGGCTACTACAACTTCGACATGGTCGGCTCGCCCAACGGCGGCTACTTCATCAACAACATCAACTCCGCCGCCTCGGCGCCGATGAAGGCGTACTGGGACTCGCTGAACGTCCAGCCGGAGGAGAACGTCGAGGGCCAGGGCCGCTCCGACGACTACTCCTTCCAGCAGGCCGGGATCCCGACCTCCGGGTACGCGGCCGGCGCCAGCGCCACCAAGAGCTCCTCCCAGGCCGCCAAGTGGGGCGGCACCGCCGGGCGGGCGTACGACTCCTGCTACCACTCGGCCTGCGACACCGCGAGCAACATCAACGCCACCGTGCTCGACCGCAGCGCCGACGGCGTCGCGTACACGCTGTGGAAGACCTCGGTCGGCGGCACCACCCCGGCCAACGACTTCAGCGTCTCGGTGAACCCGGCGACCGGCAGCACCACCCCGGGCAACTCGCTCACCGCGACCGTGAACACGGCCACCACCTCGGGCTCCGCGCAGACGGTGAACCTGAGCGCCAGCGGCCAGCCGAGCGGCGTCACGGTGAGCTTCAGCCCGTCCTCGGTGCAGTCCGGCTCGTCCTCCACGGTGACCTTCGCGGTCGGCTCCGCCGTCCCGAACGGCACCTACACCGTCACGGTGACCGGCACCGGCAGCGCCACCCACTCCACCAGCTACTCGCTGGTGGTCGGCACCGGCAACCCGGGCGGGACCTGGGCGGCCGGCACCACCTACCAGGCGGGCGACACGGTGACCTACGGCGGCGTCGGCTACCGCTGCATCCAGGGCCACACCGCCCAGGTCGGCTGGGAGCCGCCGAACGTCCCGGCCCTCTGGGGGCGCGTCTGACCCCTGAACCACCCGGCGACGGGTGAACTCCGGACCGGTTCCGGACGCACGACGCGCTGTGCCGCGACCTGTCGAGGGGACGGGTCGCGGCACAGCCGCGTCCGCATACGACCGATCGGGTGAACTCTGGCGATGTGACGCCGATGTGACGCTACGGCAGACGGCGTAGTGACGGCCCCCCGGGAGACTGACGGCGTCCCCCGAGGAGAGGAGCGCTCATGCCCGTCGCACCCACGTTCCCGGGCGTGTACGTCGAGGAGGTGCCCAGTGGGGTGCACCCGATCGCCGGCGTGCCCACCGCGATCGCGGCCTTCGTCGGCTGGTTCCCGCGCGGCCCGATGAACACCGCCGAGGAGGTCCTCTCCTTCGCCGACGTGGAACGCCGGTTCGGCGGACTGCACCGGGAGAGCGACACCTCCTTCGCCCTCCAGCAGTACTTCCTGAACGGCGGCGCCCGGGCCTGGGTGGTCCGGGTCGCCGGGGCCGCGGGGCTCGCCCGCGCCCACGCGGACGTCCCCCTCGCCGGCGGCGGCACCGCCTTCGTCGTCCGGGCCAGGGACGAGGGCGCCTGGGGGAACGCGCTGCGGGTCCAGGTCCTCGGCGGCGCCGCAGCCGACCGCTACGACCTGGTGGTCAGCCTGGTCGGCACCGACGGCGGCCGCCCGGCCGTGCTGCGCCAGGAGGAGTTCCGGGGGCTCACCAGCACCGCCGCCGGCGACCCCAACTTCCTGCCGACCGCGGTCAACGACACCTCCGAGCTGATCGTCGTCGAGCCGCCCGCCAGCGGTTCCTACGGCACCCCGGCCCTCAGCGGACTGGTCTCCACCGAGAGCTTCGCGGCCCCGCCGGACCGCGAAGCCAAGCGCCGGATCAAGATCGGACTGTCCGCCACCTCCGACACCTACCCCGTCACCAGCGCCGAGCTGGAGCTCCCCGGCAAGCTCGGCTCCCTGGAACAGATCGCGGAGACCCTCCAGTCCGGCGTCCGCACCGCGCACGCCGGCGACCCGCGCTGGGCCCAGGCCGTGGTCCGGCTGGTGCCCGACCCGGCCGACGTCACCAAGGGCCGGCTCCAGTTGCTGCCCGGTGTGGCCGACCCGCTGATCTTCAAGGCCACCGACGCCGAGCCCAGCGGCGGTGGGGGCGGTGGGGGCGGCGGCACCGAGCCCACCGTCAAGGAGCTGAGGCTCGACACCCTCACCCCGGCCGCCGGATCCGTCGGGCTGACGGGCGGCGGCGACGGCGCCCGCCCCGGCGCCGCCGACCTCGTCGGCAGCGCGACCGGCACCGGCAGCGGCATGTTCGCCCTGGAGAACACCGACTTCACCCTGCTGTGCCTGCCCAGCCTCGGCAACCAGCGCGCCGGCGACCCCGACCGCTTCGCCGACTCCGCCACCGTGGACGCCCAGTACGCCAACGTCATCGGCAACGCCGTCGCCTACTGCCGGCACAAGCGCGCCCTGCTGCTGGTCGACCCGCCGGACACCCAGGACAGCCCGGCCGAACTGCGGACCTGGCTGCAGGGCCGCAGCTTCGTCCGCGACGAGTTCAGCGCGCTGTACTTCCCCCGGCTCACCATCGCCGACCCGACCTCCAACTACCGGCCCCGCTCGGTCGGCCCGGGCGGCACCATCGCCGGCCTGATGGCCCGCACCGACGCAGCCCGGGGCGTGTGGAAGGCCCCCGCCGGCACCGAGGCCAAGCTCCTCGGGGTGCAGCGGATCGACCACGACCTCACCGACCCCGAGAACGGCGTACTCAACCCGATCGCGGTCAACTGCCTGCGGACCTTCCCCGCCTACGGCCAGGTCTCCTGGGGGGCCCGCACCCTGGCCGGCTCGGACGCCTCGCCGTCCGACTACAAGTACGTGCCGGTGCGACGGCTGGCCAACTTCCTGGAGTCCAGCCTGCTGATCGGCCTCAAGTGGGCCGTCTTCGAGCCCAACGACGAGCCGCTCTGGTCCCAGATCCGGCTGAACATCGGCTCGTTCATGCACGGCCTGTTCCGGCAGGGGGCGTTCGCCGGACTCACCCCCAAGGAGGCCTACCTGGTCCGCTGCGACGCCACCACCACCACACCCACCGACCAGGGGCTGGGCGTGGTGAACGTCCTGGTGGGCTTCGCACCGCTGCGGCCCGCCGAGTTCGTGATCCTGCGGGTCCAGCAGCTCGCCGGCCAGACGCAGAGTTGAGGGGAGCCCGTCCATGGCACAGTTCGCGGTCAACACCAACCGGTTCGACCCGTACAAGAACTTCAAGTTCCGGGTGAAGTGGGACGGCCGCCACGTCGCGGGCGTCAGCAAGGTCAGCAGCCTCAAACGGACCACCGAGGTGGTGGAGTTCCGCGAGGGCGGCGACCCGTCCAGCGCACGCCGCTCCCCGGGGCGCACCAAGTACGAGGCGATCACCCTGGAGCGCGGGGTCACCCACGACCTGGAGTTCGAGGCCTGGGCCTCCAAGGTGTGGCAGCACGGCGCCGCCCTCGGCGCCGAGGTCAGCCTCGCGGACTTCCGCAAGGACATCGTCATCGAGCTGTACAACGAGGCCGGCCAACTCGTCATCGCCTACAACGTGTTCCGCTGCTGGGTCAGCGAGTACCAGGCGCTGCCCGACCTCGACGCCAACGCCAACGCGGTGGCCCTCGCCCACCTCAAGCTGGAGAACGAGGGCTGGGAACGCGACCCGGCGGTGGTCGAGCCCAAGGAGGTCACCTTCACACCGTGATCGCCGGCATCTCTGGGACCACCATCGCCCCGGGCCTGCGGGTGCCCCTGCGGCACGGCCTGGCGGCGCGTCCCGCGAAGACCGCAACCATCCGGGTGCTCACCGGCGCCGACGAGGCCGCGCTCGGCGCCGCCCTCGCCGGCGGACCGGCCGGGGAGCACTGGGTCACCCGGGTGCTCGCCACCGTGGTCGAGGACCTCGGGGGCAGCCGCCCGGAGCCCGCCGAGCTGCGGGCGCTGAGCGTCGGCGACCGCAACGCGCTGCTGCTCGGGGCCGTGGCGGGCACCTACGGCGCGCTGGTGGAGTGGGTGCTGGACTGCCCGTCCTGCGGGGAACGGCTGGACGCCGGGGTGGACCTGGCGGAGTTGGTCGCAGACGCGGGGGCCGGGGAGGGGGCCGCTCTCGGGGCCGCCGCCCCGGTGGCGGGCTTCCGGCTGCCGAACGGCGCCGACCTGGAGGCGGTCGCCGAGCTCTCGCCCCCGGGCGCGGCCGGGTGGGCCCCTCAGCCCGGCGGCGAGACCGGGGTCGACACCGAGACCGCTGCGGCCACCGACGCCGATCCCGCTGACGCCACCACCACCGCCGATCCCGCCGAGTGGGCCCGCCGGCTGCTGCTCGACCGGTGCGTCACCGCCTGGCGGGAGCTCGACGAGGGCACGCTCGCCGCCATCGAGAGCGCCATGGCCGCCGCCGACCCGCTCGCCGACATCGAGCTGCTGCTCGGCTGCGCGGCCTGCGGCACCGCCGTCCCCGCCGTGCTGGACCCGGCCGCCGAGCTCGCCGCCCGGCTGTCCCCGTACCGGCTGCTGATGGCCGACGTCCACGCCCTGGCCCTCGCCTACGGCTGGACGGAGCCCGAGGTGCTCGCGCTCCCGGCGCCCCGACGGGCCGGCTACCTCACCCTGGTCGCGGACGGTGAACTGTGACCGCCCCGGGGGGAGGCGCCGCCACCGGCCACCTGCGCCGCCTGGCCGTACGGGCCCGGGTCGCGGCGGGCGCCGAGCACACCGCCCGTGGCACGGCCGCGCCCGCGCCACGCCGTTCACCCGAGCACGGGCTCGCCTGGTTCGCCGCCCGGGCCTCCGCCGTCCGAACACCGTCGGACGCCGGGCCGCCGTCGCCCGAGGCACCGTGGTGGCCCGCTCCCGGCACCATCGACCGCCCCGAGCCCGCCGCGCACCGCCACCCTCCGGCCGGCCGGTCGTCCGGCACCCCGGCGCCGGTCGGGGACGCCGCACCCCCGGCGGTCCGGCTCACCCCGCCCCGGCGGGCCACCGCGCCCGCCGTCCGTCCGGGCCCCGACCCCCGGCCCACCGAGGCGACCGGGCCGACCGGGGGCCCCCGCCCGTCCACCGTGTCACCCGACCCGGCGGCGGATCCGTCCGGCCCGCCCCGGCCACTCACTACACCCGCCGCCTCCGCCACCGGCCCCCGCCGTCCGGCCTCCGGCCCCGCGCCGGCCCCCGCCGCCCGCGCGGACGCCGCACCCGCGGGCCGTCCGGAGCCCGCCGGGCGGACGGTGCTGGTGCCCTCGCCGGTGCCGGTCGTCCCGCCGCGCGTGGAGGCGGAGGCGCCCGCCGTACCCGCCGTGGTCCTGCGCCCCTCACCCGCCGACCGGGTACCGGCCCCGGTCCCCGCCACGGGCCGGGCGGGCCGCCGCGAGCGGGCCGCCGAACCGGCCGTACCCGCACCGGTGGTGGTCCGGATCGGCCGGGTGGAGCTGGTCGTCCGACAGCCCGCGCCGACCGCCGCCCCGGTGGCTGCCTCCGCCGCCCCGGCCGCCGGTCACCCCGACCTGCTCGCCGCGCACCGCCGCCACGACCACGGGGGGTGGCCGGTTTGAGCAACGCGCTCGCGGTGCCCACCGTCACCGCCGCCCTGGTCACCCTGATCCAGGCCCGGCTGGACGCCGGGCACGTCAACCCCCGGGTGCTGGTCGCGCCCGGCCCCCTGGACGACGACGGCGTCACCCCCCGGGTCGGCGTGCACCTCTACCGGATCAGCCGCAACGCCGCGCTGTTCACCGAGGACCTGCCCACCCGGGCCTCCTCCGGCGAGATGCGCAGCACCCCCCGGGTGGCGCTCGACCTGCACTACCTGTTCACCTTCCGGGGCTACAACGCCTACCAGTCCGAGCAGATGCTCGCGCTGTGCGCGGCCGCCCTGCACGCGGTGCCGGAGCTCGGCCCCGAGCTGATCGAGGCCGCCGTGGCCGCCCATCCGGACATCCACGAGACCGACCTGGCGCAGGCCCGGGAGCGGGTCAGACTCACCCCGGAGTCGCTGAGCCTGGACGACGTCAACCGGCTCTGGGCGCTCTACCCGCCGGGCTCCTTCACGGTCACCCTGGCGCTCACCGCCGGCCCGGTGATCGTCGAGGCCCCCGAGGTCCCCGGCACGGTGCTGCCGGTGCGCCGGGTCGGGCTGGGTGTGCGCACCCTGTCCGCGCCGCGGCTGGACGCGGCCGCCGGGCCGGACGGGCCGGGCGCGCCGATCCGTTCGGCCACGCCGATGCCGGAGCTGCGGCTGTTCGGCGCGGGCCTCGCCCCGCAGCCCGGCGAGACGCTGCGGGTGCTGGTGGACGGGGGCGAGGTCCCGGCCACGGTGGTGGACGCCGGGCAGCTCACCGTCCCGCTGGCCGGTGTCCGGCCGGGGACGCACTCCGTCCGGGTGCTGCGGCTGATCCCGCCGCCCGACCCGACGCTCTCCTCGACCAGCCCGGCGGCGACCAGCAACGCCGTCCCCTTCACCGTGCTGCCCACGCTGACGGCCGTCTCCGCCACCCCGGCCGCCGGCCCGGACGACTACACGGGCACCCTCGCGGTCCAGGTGCTGCCGGCGGTCGCCGCGCCGCAGCGGGTCCGGGTGCTGCTCGACCGGGTCGGCCCGGACGCCACGGTGGCGCTGGCGGTGGCCGTGCCGCTGCCGTCCCCGACCCCGCAGACCGCGCTCACCACGGAGCTGACGCACACCCCGCGGGGCCGCTACCGGGTCACCCTGGAGATCGACGGCACCCGCAGCATTCCGCCGGTGGACGCCCACGGACGCTTCCAGCCGCAGGAGGTGACGCTGTGACGACCACCGCCGACGACGCCCGCCCGACCGGGCCCGGCCCCACCCCTCCGACCGACCCGCAGGCCGACCCGCACGCCGACGAACGCGCCGAGGAGCGTGCCGCGCTCTGGGCCCGCGACAACCAGCGCTACCTCGTGCTGCACGCCGAGGCGGTCGCCGCCCGCCTGGACGGCCGCCCCGGTGACGCGGCCCGGCCGGAGCGGGCGGCCGCGCAGCTCGCCGAGGAGGTCGTGGCGGCCGCCGGGGCGCCGGTCGCGCCGACCCGGATCGCCCAGCTGTTCGGGCTGACCCGGTTCGAGCAGGACATCCTGGTGGCCGCCGCCGCCCCGGAGCTCGGGCTGCCCCGCGCCGCCGGCACGGTAACCTTCGCCCGGGCGCTCGCCGCCCTGCCGGACGCCCACTGGAGCGCGCTGCTGCCCGACGCGCCGCTACGGCACTGGCGGCTGGCCGACCTGCCGGGAGAGCTCCCGGCAGCCCGCTACGGCGGCCTGCCGCAGCTGCCGCTGTCCCTGGACGAGCGGGTCCTGCACGCCCTGGTCGGGGCCGTCACCCTGGACGAACGGCTGCGCGGGCGGGCCCGGCTCGCCGAGCCGGTCTGCGCCCTGTCCCCGCGCCAGCGCGAGGTGGCCGGACGGCTGGCCGCCCTGGCGGCCCCGTCGACGGGCGGGCGGCCGGGCGGCCGTCCGCTGGTGCTGACCGGGGAGGACCGGCTGACCCGCCGGCAGGCCGTGTTGGCGGCCGCCTCCTCGCTGGGGCTGACCACCCTGCTGGCCGACGCCTGGGAGGTGCCGCCGGACGCGCCCACCGCCGACCTCTACGGCCGGATCCTCGCCCGCGAGGCGGCGCTCGGTGGCCGCCTGCTGCTGGTCGAGGCCGGTCCTCCCGGCACCGGCCCGTCCGGGGCGCTCTCCCCGGCCGCCTCGGTCTCCGCCGCACTGGCCGACGCCGCCGGCGAGCCGCCGCCGGGTGCGGTGCGGCTGGCGGCGGACGCCGCCGGGTACGGCGTGCCGGTGGTGCTCTCGCTGCCCGAGCCTCCCGGCACCGGCTCCGGCACGACATCGGCGTCCACCGCCATGGCCGCCACCGCCGCGGCCGCCGCCGCGATGCCCGTGCTCCGGCTGCCCCCGGCGGGCCCGGAGGAACGGCGGGCGCTGTTCGCGCGGGCCCTGGCCGACGCCGGGCTGCCCGCCCCGGCGGGTCTCACCGAGCTGGCCGACCGCCATCCGCTCACCGCGGCCACCATCGCGCTGGGCGTGGAGCGGGCCGCCCGGCTCACCCCCGGCACCGGCACCCCCGGCACCGGCACCCTCGGCACCGGCACCCCCAGCAGCACCATTCACGGCGGCACCACCACCCACGGCTCCACCGCGGCGGCCCCCACCGTCGAGGACCTCGCCGCCGCCTGCCGCACCCTCACCGACCGGCCCCTGCACGGCCTCGCCCAGCTGCGCCGCCCCGCCACCGGCCTGGCCTCGATGGTGCTCGCCGAGCCCGCCGAGCGCGCGCTGCGCGCCCTGCTGGCGCAGGTCCGCCAGCGCCACCGGGTGCACGAGGAGTGGGGCCACCCGGGCGGGGCGGGCGGGCGCGGGCTCGCGGTGACCGCGCTGTTCAGCGGGCCGAGCGGCACCGGCAAGACCACCGCCGCCGAGGCGCTGGCCGGCGAGCTCGGCCGGGACGTGCTCCGGGCCGACCTGGGCCAGCTGGTCAGCAAGTACATCGGCGAGACCGAGAAGAACCTCGCCCGGCTCTTCGACGCCGCCGAGGCGGGCGCGGTGCTGGTCTTCGACGAGGGCGACTCGCTGTTCGGCCGGCGCACCACCGTCCGCGACAGCCGGGACCGCTACGCCAACCTGGAGGTCAGCTTCCTGCTCCAGCGGCTGGAGTCCTTCGCCGGCATCTGCGTGGTGACGACCAACGCCAAGGAGGCGCTGGACTCGGCCTTCCTGCGCCGGATGCGCTTCGTGGTCAACTTCCCCTTCCCGGACGCCGAGCAGCGGGCGGGCCTGTGGCGGCGGGCCTTCCCGCCCGGCGTCCCGGTGGACGGGCTGGATCCGGTACGGCTGGCGCAGCTGGCCGTCACCGGCGGCAGCATCGCCCAACTCGCCCTGCACGCGGCCTTCCTGGCCGCCGACGCCGGGGAGCCGGTGCGGATGGCGCACGTCCGGGAGGCCGTGCGGATCGAGTGCGAGAAGCTGGAGCGGCCGCTGTCGCCGCACGAGCTGCGGGGGTGGGAGTGAACGCGCCGGTCGAGGTGGAGATCGATCAGCTGGTGCTCGACGGGGTCCGGGAGCCGGACGTGCCGGCGGTGCTGGCGGCCTTCCGGCGGCACCTGGCGGTGCTGCTGGCCGATCCGGCCACCCCCCGCACCCCGGTGACCGGGGAGTGGGCGGAGGGCCTGGACGGCCGGGAGCCGGTGGCGGGCGGGCCGCCGCCCGGTGAGCGCCTGGGCCGGGAGCTGGCGGCGGCGGTGGCCCGGGCGGTGCGGCGATGAGCGGCACCGAGCGCGGGGGCGGCGCGGGCACGGCCCGTACGCCCGCCTCGTACGCCGCGGCCGGACTGGCCGGCCGGGGGCGGCCACTGGAGGCGGGGGTCCGCGACCAGCTGTCCGCCCGCTTCGGTCACGACTTCGGGCCGGTCCGGGTGCACACCGGCCCGGAGGCGGACGCGGCCACCCGCGCGCTGGACGCGAAGGCGTACGCGGTCGGCCACGACGTGGTGTTCTCACAGGGGTCCTACGACCCGCTGACCGCCTCGGGCCGCTCGCTGATCGCCCACGAGCTGGCGCACGTCGCCCAGCACGGCGGCCGGGCGCACGCGCCCAACTTCCTCACCCGGGGCGGCCGGGGCGCCGACGGCACCCATGGCGTCCGGGGCCCGCTGCCGGCCGCCTCGGCGGCCCTGGAGCGGCAGGCCGACCTGGCCGCCGCGCTGTCCGGCGGGCCGCTGCCGGCCGGCTGGGCGTGGCAGCGGGCCACCGAGCCCTTCCTCGGCCGGGCCGAGACGACCTGGCAGCCGTTCGACATCGAGTACGCCGGCGGTCCGGTCACCGTGGAGAAGGTCCGGCAGCTGCCGGAGGACCCGTCGGTGGTCCTGGTGGAGCTGGGCGAGTTCGTGCTGCCGCGGGAGAAGGGGCCGTGGCTGAAGGAGTACGAGGCGCTCGCGAGGCTGAACGCCAAGGGCGGCGGCGCGCTCCAGGCGGTGACCGACGTCGGCGGCAAGCGGATCAGGACCGAGCTCTGGCAGAAGCGGGCGCCCTCCGACGAGCTGCGGCAACTGTGGCTGCAGCGGGTCAAGTGGCCCGCCGAGATGGCGGGGAAGTGGTGGCACGAGGCAGGCGGCAAGGCGCAGCCCCCGGGCGAGTTCAAGCCGTACTCGACGGGCGACCGCACCGAGATCGACCACGTGCTGGAGCTCCAGCTCGGCGGCACCAACGTGCCGGACAACCTCGCCCCGCACGACTCCAAGGAGAACCGGGCGAGCGGGCTGCTGATCTGGCAGAACGTCCGCGCCGCGGCCGACCGGGTGGTCAAGGCCCTCGACGAGCAGCACCCCGAGGTGGATGTCAGGAGCCTGACCCTGCGTTTCTCCCGGGTGCGCCAGACCGGCGCCTATCCGGTGGCCGAGCCCACCCCGCTGCCGCAGGACCCGGACGGGCGGGCGGCCGTGATCAAGAAGCGGCAGGCCGAGACGAAGACCTCGGTGCAGGTGCACCTGAACGCGATGGCCGACCTGGCGGCGGGCGCCCGGCCGTCCCCGGCGGACCTGGCCGAGCGGGAGAAGGGCCTGGGGCAGCGGGTCGACTACCCGATCCGGGCCGGCGCGGCCACGTTCACCCTGCGGGTGCGGCCGGACATCAGGGGCCGGGACCCGATCGAGGGGGACGAGCTCAACCACCCGGCGCGCGAGTTGATCCCGGCGATGGCCCTCAGGTCGCTCAGGCGCACCGCGAACCGGCAGGGCGACGAGGTCGCCGGAAGCTTCACCGGCACCCGCTCGGGCACCCGTACGCCGCTGGCGGTCAGCGGCTCCGGCGACGTGGTGCTGAACGTGGTCGACCCGGGGCCGAAGGCGCGGCTGAGGTTCGCCCAGCGGTCGAGGCAGCTGCAGTTCACCTATCCGTACCTGAGCCCGGGCTTCCTCGACCTGGAGATGGGCGAGCAGGGCCTGGTCGGCAAGGGCCGGATCAGCCCCACCGTCCCGCTGCTGAGCAGGGTGCCGATCGAGGTGACGCTCGACCAGGACGGCCTGCGGGCCGCGGTGACCCCGGACCGCAAGGCGCTGTCGCTGCCGCCGTTCACGGTGACCGAGGCCTCACTGGGGATCTCGCTGAACCCCGACCTCAAGGCCTCCGGCCGGCTGGGCTTCGAGCTGGGCCGGATCGTCACCGGCACCCTGGACGCCGGCGCGGACACCTCCGGGCTGTTCGCCACCGGCACGCTGAACGCCGTGGTGCCCGGCCTGGAGCGGGCGCAGGCCGATGTGAGCTACCGCCCGGGCACCGGGCTGAGCGGCCGGCTGGACCTCACGGCCACCCCCAGGGCCGGGCTGGTGCAGGGCGGTTCGGTGGTGGTGGCGTTCACCGGCAGCCGGTGGGACGCCAGCGGCACGGTCGACCTGCTGGTCCTGGGGAACGCGATCGCGCTCACCGTGGAGCGCCGGGAGAACCGGCTGCGGTACGCCGGCGAGGGCCGGGTGACGGTGCCCGGCCTGCGCCCGGTGGATCTCCGACTCGCCTACGACGGCGAACGGGTGACCGGCTCGGGGCAGACCACCTTCACGATCCTCGGGCTGAACGGCGACATGACGCTCGCCTACCGCGACGGGCGTTTCACCGGCGAGGGAACGATCGCGCTCAAGCGCGACCGGATCGCCGGGCAGCTCACCGCGGTACTCGACGAGCAGGGCCGGATCTCCGGCAGGGGCCAGGCCCAGGTGGAGATCCGGCCCGGCCTGGTCGGCACGGTGGGGGTGGTCCTCTCCCCGGAGCGGCGGCTGCGGGTCGAGGGTGAGCTGAGGTTCCCGCCGTACGTGTTCCTGAAGCCGAGCTCCGGCCGGTACCCGATCTTCGACATCCCCTTCCCGGAGATCCCGATCTTCGCCGTGCCGCTCGGCCCGACCTCGGTCGGCCTGGTGGCGCAGCTCAGCGCCGCGGCGGCGTTCCGGTACGGCTTCGGGCCGGGCACCCTGCACGACCTGGTGATCTCCGCGGGCTTCGACCCGCTGGAGGCGGACACCGATCTGAAGGTCGCGGCCCGGGCCCGGCTCTCCCTGCCTGCGGAGGCGGGCCTGGAGCTGAGCCTGCGGGCGGCGGCCGGGCTCTCCGTCGGGGTGGGCAGCGTCACCGCCGGGATCCGGGTGACCGGCGGGGTGCTGCTGCGTGGCGGCCTCGACGCGCAGGCGGCGCTGGTCTACGAGAAGCGGGTGCTCTCCTTCGACGCCAACGCGGAGATCAAGGTGCAGCCGGTGCTGACGCTGGCGATCGCGGCGGACATCGTGGCCGCCGCGAGACTGATCGGCGAGAAGAGGTGGGAGTACGCGCTCGCCTCCTACGCGTACTCCACCGGCCTGGAGTTCGGGCTGAGCGCGCCCTTCCACTACCG
Organism: Kitasatospora sp. NPDC004240; assembly: GCF_053603215.1. NCBI lineage: Bacteria > Bacillati > Actinomycetota > Actinomycetes > Kitasatosporales > Streptomycetaceae > Kitasatospora > Kitasatospora sp. NPDC004240. The sequence goes on from NZ_JBSGFD010000013.1 coordinate 16,118, forward strand.
CTCCGACCAGGAGCTGCGGCCGCCGGAGGCCAAGGACATCAAGTGGATCACCCCGCAGATCGACGTCCTGGCGCTGGCCGACCGGATCACCGACCGCGTGCGCACCGGATTGGGGCTGTAGATGAGTGAGTTCCCGGGCCGTCCGAAGGTCGCCAAGGGCGCGTTGCTGGCCTACGGGCCGCTCTCGCCGGTGCCGGTCCAGTTGATCGTCTTCCCGTTGAACCCGGAGAGCCTGGCCCGGCGCTTCGAGCTGGGGCAGGCCGCCGGCGCCAAGCCCGCGCCCGGCGCGGCCGAGCCGGCCACCCCGGCGACGGTGCCGGTGGAGTCGCTGACGGTGTCGCTGGCGCTGGACGCCGCCGACCGGTTGGAGCACCCGGCGGCCAACCCGGTCACGGTGGTGAGCGGGCTGCTGCCGGTGATCGCGGCGATCGAGCAGCTGGTCCTCCCGTCCACGCTGCTGGTCAAGCAGTCGCAGGGGCTGGCCCAGGTGGGCCTGGCGACCATCACCCCGCCCAGCCTGCCCTGGACGGTACTGGTGTGGGGGGCGGGCCGGGTACTGCCGGTGAAGGTCAGCGGCCTGTCGATCACCGAGCAGGCCTTCGACACCCGGCTCAACCCGATCAGCGCCCGCGCCGAGCTCCAACTGACCACCCTGGGGCGGGACGAGCTCATGGCCGCCCCGGCCCACATCCGCGCGCTGGTGGAGGTGCACGCGGCCGCCCGGGAGGTGTTCGCGGCGGTCAACACCGCGCAGTCCGCGGCGCAGGACCCCTCCGTGCTGCCGATCTGACCGCCCGTCCGACCGCCCGTCGGCCCCGGCCGACGCGCCACCGCCGTGTACCCGAGACCCGTCCGAGGAGGCGTGATGTTCGATCCGGCCAGCCGTTACCGCGACGTCCCGGTGGCCGTGCACGTCGACGAGCAGGGCCGCCCCCGCCCGTGGGTCACCCTGCGCGTGCCGCCCGCCACCGGCCCGACCACCGGGTACCTCACCCGCCCGTACGACCGGCTCGACCTGCTCGCGCACCGGGCGTACGGCGAGCCGGGGGTCTGGTGGCGGATCGTGGACGCCAACCCGGCGGCCGCCGCCGACGGTCCGGACGCGCTGCTGGAGCCGCCCGGCGCCCGGATCGAGCTGCCGCAGCCGGTCTCCTCGGAGGTGCTGTCGTGACCGCGGTGACCGTGGTGCTGCTGCTGGGCACCGGCCCGGCCCCCGCCGAGGTGGTGGACGCCCTCCAGGAGCTGGTCGTCGAGACCACCCTGGACTCGGCCGGCACCTTCCGGCTGCGCCTGGGCACCGGGCTGAGCCCCCGCGGCGAGTGGCCGCTGCTGGACGCCGAGCGCTTCGCCCCCGGCCAGGGCGTGCGGATCGGCGCGGTGATCGGCGCGGGCCCGCTGCCGGTCTTCCTGTTCGCCGGGTACGCCGCGACCCGCTCGGTGGTGTACGGGGAGACCACCGGCGGGTCCTCGGTGGAGATCGGCGGGCTGGACGCCACCGGCCTGATGAACCTCCAGGACCGCACCCGGTCCTGGCCCAACCTGCCGGACGCGCTGATCGCCACCCAGATCTTCGCCGGGTACAAGCTGCTGCCGAAGGTGTCCCCGACCGGCCCGGTGCTGATCGAGCCGGAGGGCACCACGGTGCAGCGCGGCAGCGACATCCGCTTCCTGCGCCGGCTCGCCCGCCGCAACGGCTTCGAGGTGTACACCCTGCCCGAGCCCCACACGGGCCTGGAGGTGGGCCACTTCCACCGGGTCACCGCGGACGGCGTCCCGGTCGCCACCCTGGCCGTCCGGGCCGGCGAGGCCAGCGGGGTGAGCGACCTGCGGATCAGCCACGACCTGCTGCGGCCGACCACCGCCGTCGCCGACGCGCTGGACCTGAGGCACGGCGGCCGGAGCGCCGAGGTGACCTCCGTGAGCGAGGTAATCGGCCGCACCAGCGGGCTGGCCGCGATCAGCCCGGCCCCACGGGTCCGGCTCACCGGCACCGGACTGACCGGCGCGGGCGATCTGCGCACGGCCGCCCAGGCGCTGGTGGACCGGGCGGCGCTGGCCCTGGTCGCCGAGGGCACGGTGGACGCCTCCGTGGGGCCGCTGCGCCCCGGCGACCTGATCCGCCTGGCCGGGGCCGGCCCGACGTACAGCGGCCCCTGGGTGGTGCGCAAGGTCGTGCACCGGATCACCCCCAGGGCCTACAGCCAGCGCTTCACCGCGGCGCGCAACGCGGTGGGCGACTCCGGGCTCCTCGGCGCACTGGGAGGGTGAGCGGGATGCTGGACCACACGCTGCTCGCGATCGGCGCGGGCACCGACCGCTTCTACGGCAAGTACCGGGGGAAGGTCACCGATGTCGACGACCCGCTGAAGGCCGGGCGGCTGAAGGCCACGGTGCCGGAGGTGCTCGGCGAGGTGGAGACCGGCTGGGCGCTGCCCTGCACGCCGTACGCGGGCAGGCGCTCGGGCCTGTACGCGGTGCCGCCGGTGGGCTCGCCGCTCTGGGTGGAGTTCGAGGCCGGCGATCCATCCCGTCCGGTCTGGGCGGGCTGCTGGTGGGGGCCGCTGGAGGCGCCGGGCGCGCCGACCGCGCCGCTGCCGAGCCCGGCCCGCCGGGAGCTGACCAGCGAGAGCGGGCTGACCGTGGCGCTGGACGACGACGGCCACACCCTGACGCTCAGCGACGCCACCGGGCAGAACCTGCTGGAGATCAAGGCGCAGTCCGGCCAGGTCACGCTGAAGGCGCTCACCCAGGTGACCCTGGAGGCCCCGCTGATCAACCACGGCAAGCAGGCCGCCGAGCCGGCCGTGCTGGGCACCCAGCTGGTGAGCTACCTGAGCCAACTGGTGACCCTGTTCAACGCCCATGTGCACCCGGGTCAGGTGGCGGCCGGGGTGCCGGTCACCCCGGCGCCCCCGATGGCGCAGCTGACCCCGCCGCCGCCCGCCCTGCTCAGCGTCAAGAACCTGGTGGAGTAGCCCTGATGGCAGTCTTCCGGCCCGGCGGCCCCGTCCGCGAGGGCACCCCGGCTACCCCGGGCACCCCGTCGCCGACCGTGGTGGAGCCGTCATGACCGTTCCCCTCCCCCCGCCGGGCCCGTTCTCCCCCGGGTCCGCCTCCCAGGGGCCCACCGCCCAGGGGTCCGCCTTCCCCCCGCTGGCCTTCCCCCTGCGGGTGGACGGCACCGGGCGGACCGCCTCCGCCGACCCGGACCGCCATGTGCGGGAGCTGATCGAGCTGGTCCTGCTGACCGAGCCGGGCGAGCGGGTGATGCGCCCGGACTTCGGCTGCGGGCTGCGCGCCCTGGTGTTCGCCCCGCTCGGGGACGTGCTGGTGACGGCCACCCAGGCGCTGATCAAGGCCCAGCTGCACACCTGGGTGGACGACGTGGCCGCCGTCGACCGGGTGGACGCCGAGGCCCGCGAGGACGGTTCGCTGGTGGTCACGGTCGCCTACCGCCGCCGGACCGACCAGGTGGCCGGCACCGCCCGGGTGGTGGTGCCGGCATGAGCGGGGCGATCCTGCCGCCGGGCCCGCTGTCCCGGCGCCGCGCCGAACTGCTGGTGGAGGAGGGGCGCGGCAACGGCATCGACCACGTCGAGGTGGACCCGGCCGACCACCGGCTGCTCACCGTCGGCCTGCTGCGCGACCTGCCCGCCGACGACGACCCCTGGCAACTGGTCAGCCACCCGGACCACGTGCTGGTCAAGGGCGGCGAGCGGATCCGCGGCATCCGGGTCACCGCGGTCACCGTCACCGGGCCGCGCACCCTGCTGGTGCGCACCGACCGGGCGGGCGACCACTCCCGGTACGAGCTGGAGCTCGCCGTCCCCGACCTGGACCCGGTGCTGCGCCGGATCGGCTTCTCGTTCATGGCCGCCTGCCCGTCCGACCTGGACTGCCGCACCCCGTCGGCGCCGGACGGTCCGGCCGGGCCCGAGCCGCTGCTGGACACCCTGGCCAAGGACTACCCGAGCTTCCGCCGGATGCTGCTGGACCTCGCCGCCCAGCGCCACCCCGGCCTCTCCGACCGGCACCCGGCCGACCTCGCCGTCACCCTGCTGGAGCTGCTCTCCTTCCACGCCGACCGGCTCTCCTACGCGCAGGACGCCGCCTACCTGGAGGCGTACCTGGGCCTGGCCCGGCGCCGGGTGTCGGTGCGCCGGCACGTGCGGCTGGTCGACCACGCGCTGCACCAGGGCCGCAACGCGGTCACCGCCGTGCACCTCGCGGTGGCCTCCGAGCTGACCGTGCCGGCCGGGACACGGCTGCTGACCCGGATCCCCGGCCCGCTGCCCGCCACCCCGGGCGGTCCGCCCGCCGCGGGCACCGTGCCGCCGCCCGGGATCGACGCCGGGCTGCTCGGCCCCGAGGCTCTGGCCGCGCCGCCGCTCAGCGGTTCGGTGGTGTTCGAGACCACCCACACCCTCACCGCCCGCCCGCGCGGCAACCTGCTGCACCTGCACCACTGGGGCGAGGACGTGTCCTGGCTGCCGGCCGGCGCCACCACCGCCTGGCTCTGGGCGGAGGACCCGGCGCGGCCGGGCACCGCCGTGGCGCCGTCGCTGGCGCCGGGCGAGCTGCTGACCCTGGAGCAGGTGCGTTCCCCGCGCACCGGGCTGCCCGCCGACGCCGATCCGACGGCCCGCTGGGTGGTGCGGCTGACGCAGGTGCAGGCCGGCTCCGACCCGGCGTACCTGGCGGCGTTCACCCGGGACGCCGACGGACGCCCGCGGCTGACGGCCCGTACGGCGGAGACGGCCCCGGCGCTGCCGCTGCTGGCCGTCCGGTGGGCCGCCGCCGGGGCCCCGGAGCGGGCGGTGTGCGTGCGCGCGGCACAGCCCGACGGGGACGTGCTGGAGGACGTCTCGGTCGCCCGGGGCAACACCGTGCTCGCCGACCACGGCGTCACCTTCGACGACGTCGAGGTCACCCCGCCCGGCTGGGACCCCTCCGCCGCCGACCCGCTGGGCGGGCCGCCGGTGCCGCGGCTGCGGCTGCCGCACGCCCCGCTGACCCACCAGCTCGGCGCGTTCGGCACCGAACGCCCCGACCCGGCCGGCGGCCCCGAGCGGGCCGTGCCCGCGCTGACCGTCACCGCCCGGTCCGCCTCCGGCCCCGACGAGGTCTACTCACCGGTGCCGGACCTCCTGGACAGCGGGCCCGACGACCTCGACCTGGTGGTGGAGGTCGACGACACCGGCCACGGTCTGGTCCGCTTCGGCCGCGCGCCGCACGGCCGGCCGCCGCTGCGGGCGGCGGAGTTCCGCGCCCGCTACCGGATCGGCAACGGCACCGCCGGGAACATCGGCGCCGAGGCGCTCGCCCACATCGCGCTGCCCCCGGCGGCCGCCGCCCGGGTGCTGGCCGTCCGCAACCCCGTCCCGGCCACCGGCGGCGCCGAGCCGGAGAGCGTGGAGCACGCCCGCCGGATCGCCCCGGACGCCTTCCGCGCCCGGCAGGAACGCGCGGTCACCGAACGGGACGCGGTCGACGCGGTGCTGCGGCTGCCCTCGGTGCGCGCCGCGGTGGCCGCGCTGCGCTGGACGGGCAGCTGGTACACCTGGCTGGTCTCGGTGCTGCCCGCCGACCCGGCCGACCTGGTCGACACCCTCGCCGTGACCGGCCTGAGCGGCGGTCACCAGGAGCTCTCCCCCGTCCTGCGCGAGCAGGTGCTGGCCGCGCTGGACACCGTCCGCCTCGCCGGGCAGGACACCGACGTCCGCCCGCCCCGGTTCGTCGCGGTGGAGCTCGCCCTGCACGTCTGCACCGCCCCCGGCCACAGCCGCTCGGCCGTGCGCCGGGCCGTCCGGGACGCCCTGCTCGCGCCCCGGCTGCCGTCCGGCCGCCCCGGTCTGCTGGCCGGGGCGGCGCTCACCTTCGGCCGTCCGCTGCTGCTGGGCGAGGTGTACGCGACGGTGGCCGCCGTGCCGGGCGTGGACTCGGTGAAGGCGCTGGACCTGCGCCGCCACCGCGCCGCCGACAACGGCGAACTCGCCGCCGGGCGCCTGGACGTGGCGCCCTGGGAGGTGCTGCGGCTGGACGACGACCCCAGCCTGCCGGAGCGCGGCCTGCTGCGCCTGGACATCGACGGAGGTACCCCATGAGGCCCCCCGGCGGCCTGCCCGGCACCCCGCTGCCGGTCCACAACCCGCCCGGCCAGCCGACCCTGCGCACCCGCATCGGCGGCTTCGCCTCCTTCCGGCGGACCATGCTGGAGCGGATCGCCGCCCACCCGGAGCTGGCCGCGCTCACCACCCGTGACCCGGACGACCACGCGATCGCCCTGCTGGAGCAGTGGGCCGCGCTCGGCGACGTGCTCACCTTCCACGGCGAGCGGTACGCCAACGAGCGCTTCCTCGGCACGGCCGTGCTCGACGGGAGCGCGCACCGGCTGGTCGAGCTGATCGGCTACCGGCCGCGCCCGGGCGTCTCCGCCACCACCACGCTGGTCCTCACCCTCGCCGCGCCCTCCGCCACCACCCCCGGCGCGGCCCTCACCGTCCCGGCCGGCTTCCCGGTGCAGAGCGTGCCCGGCCCCGGCGAGCAGCCGCAGACCTTCGAGACGCTGGCCGACTGCCCGGCCGACTGGCGGCTCAACGCGCTGCCCGTGTACGGGCGGCCGCGGCCGGTCGACCCGCTGCGGGAGCCCGGCGGCGCGCTGGTCCACCCGGCGGTCGCCGCGCTCTGGGCGGAGCGGCTGCGCCCCGGCGACCAGATGCTGATCGTCACCCCGGGCCGACCGACCCGGCCGAGGTTCCCCGGCGCGGTGGTGCGCACCACCGTCGCCGCGCTGGACGCGGGGCCGGCCGGCCTGCGGCTGACGCTGCGGCACACCGCCGAACGGGCCGGCGCGACCCTCCACCGGCCCGCCCGCACCCTGCTGCTCAACGGGCACGACGCGCCCGACACCCAGCCGCCGACCCCGGTCGGCGACTCCACCGTCCCGGGCGGGATCCGCTGGGAGTACAACCTGCCGACCGATCTGTCGATCGCGTCGGACGGCCCGCTGCCGCTGCACGCCCGGCACGACACCCTGGCGGTCGGCACCCTGCTGCTGGTGCACTCGCCCGGCCGGTTCACCCGGGTGGTCCGGGTGACCGCCACCGCACCCGGCACCGAGCGGCTGCTCGGCCCCGCCGGCCCCACCACCACGACCGTACGGGCCACCGTCGCCCCCAAGCTGCCCCGGATCCCCGACCGCCGGGCCGTCCAGGTCACCGAGCTGGACGGCGAGGAGGTGCGCTGGCTGGGCCTGGAGTACCCGCCCGCGCTCGGCAACGAGCTGTGGGTCCCCGGGGTCGCCGTCGGCCCGGCGGACGCCCCGGCCACCGCCCTGCGGGTGCCCGGCCCGCCCGGCGCCGACCCGGCCGCCGAACCCGTCCTCGCCCCCGCCGACCTGCCCCGCCGCCGGCCGCTGGTGCTCGCCGACACCGGCGGACGGGCCGTCGGCACCACCGTGCAGGGCGCGGCCCGGCTGGAGCCGCCCGGGGTGACCGGCGGCCAGGCCTGCCACCTGGTGGTGCCGGTCACCGCACCGGCTGCGGAGACCGCGCCGCTGGACGCGGGCGCCACCGCGCTGCTGGGCAACGCCGTCCCGGCGAGCCACGGCGTCACCGTCCGCGGGGAGGTGCTGGGGTCCGGCGACGCCTCGGCCGCCTTCCAGCGCTTCACCCTCGCCCAGGGCCCGCTGACCCGGGTCCCGGCGGCCACCCCCGAGGGCTCGGTCGCGGCGCTGACCGTCCGGGTCGGCGGCCAGGCCTCCCGGGAGGTGCCGCGGCTGCCGGGCGCCGGCCCGGCCGACGAGGTGCACGAGCTGCGCACCGGGCCGGACGGCTCCACCACCGTCCAGTTCGGCGACGGCGTCACCGGCGCCAGGCTGCGCAGCGGCGCGGCCGACGTGGTCGCCGAGTACCGCTACGGCGCCGGGCTGGCCGGGCGGGTCCCCGCCGGCACGCTCACCCAGCCGCTGGTCCGGCTGCCCGGGGTGGAGGCCGTCGTCAACCCGGCCGCCGCCCAGGGCGGCGCCGACCAGGAGGACGGCCGGGCGCTGCGCGAGCGGGCGCCGGGCGCCGTCCGGGTGCTCGGACGGGCGGTCAGCGCCGCCGACTGCGCCGATCTGCTGATCACCACCGGGCAGGTGGCCAAGGCCCGCGCCGCCACCGTCTGGGACGGCCGGGGCCTGCTGATCGCGGTCACCGTCGCCGCCCCGGCCGGGGGTGCGCTCGACCCGGCCGCGCGCCGGCTGCTGGCCCGCACGGTGGCCTCGGCGAGCCCGCCGTACCGGCGGGTGGTGGTGGCCGACTTCGTCCCGGTCCCGGTCGCCGTCGCGGCCACCGTCGCCCCGGATCCGCGCGCCGACGCCGAGACGGTGCTGGCCGGGGTGCGCGGGGCGCTGGAGGGCCGGCTGTCCTTCGAGCGGACCGGGCTGGGCCGGGCCGTCCACCTGTCCGATCTGTACCTGGCCACCTCGACCGTGCCGGGCGCCGGCGCGGTCACCGTCACCCGGCTCGCCTTCGCCCGTCCGCCGGGGCTGCCGGACGCCGACTGGGCGCGGTTCCTGGAGGAGCACGGCGCCGGGCCGGTCACCGGCGGGGCGGCCGGGCCGCCCGAGCGGCTGCGGCTGCTGGACGTGCGCACCGGCCCGTACGGCGCGGTGCTGGCCGCCGAGCTGCCGGTGCTCACCCCCGACCGGCTCACCCTGACCCTGGCCGCCGCCCCGCCGGCCCCGACCACCGGAGGCCTCGCGTGAGCACCCGCACCCGCGGCCCCGCCGGCCGTCACCACGTTGTCCGTTGCCGTGCCGACCGGGGAACCGCCAGCCGCTGCCCCGCCGGCCGGGGAACCGCCGCACGCCCGGGCGCCCGAGGCCCCGTCGCCCTCCGGAGGAGGTGGCCCGCGTGAACGCCGCAGACCAGCTGTACGCCCGACTGCCGGCCGCGATCCGGGCCAGGGACGCCGAGGTCGGCACGCCGCTGCGGGCGCTGCTGCGCATCGTCGGCGAGCAGGCCGACGCCCTGGCCGCCGACATCGCCCGCGAGTACGACAACCACTTCATCGAGACCTGCGACGACCAGTACGTCCCGTACCTGGCCGAGCTGGTCGGCACCGTGTCGCTGTACGACGGCTCGGCCGCCGAGGACGACGCCACCGCGCTGACCGAGTTCGACGACCTGCGCGGCCCCCGGCTGCTGCCGCCCGCCGGGGCGAGCGCCCGGGCCGACGTGGCGCGGACCATCGCGATGCGCCGCCGCAAGGGCACCGTCGCGGCCCTGGACGAGGTCGCCCACTACGCCTGCGGGTTCCCGGTGCGGCTGGTGGAGGGCCTGGCCAGGACGGTGTGGACGCAGCACCTGCGGCACGCCCGCTCCGATCTGACCACGCCCCGGCTCCCCACCCGGCTGGACACCGCGCTGGCCGGCACCCCGTTCGACCGCACCTCCCGGCTGGTCGACGTCCGCCGCCCGGACGGCCCGGTCGGCTGGTACCACCCGGCCCACGTCACCGTCGCCGTCTTCCGGGAACGCGCCGCCGCGCACCGGCGGGTGACGGCCCGCCCGGCCGACCGGCCGTGGCGCTACCGGCTCGACCCGCTCGGCCTGGACCGCCCGCTGTTCACCCGGGGCGCCCGCGCCGCCGCCCTGCCGCCCGAACTGCGGGCCGCCACCGTGCCCGCGCCGCTGGACCCGGCGCTGCTGGAGGCCGACCTGCTGGCCCACCCCCGGGCCCCGCGCGGCGCCGACGGCCGCCGCCCGCCGTCCACCGCGCTCTACGGCGAGGTCGGCGAGCGGCCCGGCGCGCCCGCCGCCTCGCTGGGCATCTGGCTGGACGACGACTTCGTCACCCCGGCGGCCGACGAGGGCGCCCCCGGGCCCGGGTACGCCGCCCAGCTGGTCAGCCGTCGGCTGGACCCGTGGCCGGCCGACCGGCCCCGCGGCCGGGTGGTCGCGGTGGACGTGCGCAACGGCCGGGTCGCCGTCGGCACCGACCTGCCGCTGCCGGCCCGGCTGCGGGCCTCGTTCTTCCACGGCGCGGCCGGCCTGGTCGGCGGCGGCGACTACGACCGCTCCGGCTGGCTGTCCGCCGGGGAGCCCGACCAGGTGCTCACGGTGGGCGCGAGCGGCGCCGACCACGCGACGCTGACCGGCGCGCTGGCCGCGTGGACCGCGAGCGGCGCCCGGCACACCGTCGTGCGACTGCTGGACAGCGAGGAGTACCCGCTGCCGGGTGCCCTCGCGCTGGGCGGGCGCAGCCTCTTCCTGGAGGCGGCGGACCTGCACCGCCCGGTGGTGCGCCCGACGGCCGCCGGCGCGGTGCTCGACGTCTCCGGCGAGGGCACCCTGACGCTGTCCGGGCTGGCGCTGGACGGCCGGATCCGCACCGGCGCCGGCCTCGGGCGGCTACGGCTGCTGCACTGCACCCTGCCGCCGGGCGGCGCCCGGGACGCGACGGGCGGCCCGGTCGCGGACGGGCCGAGCCTGCTGGTGGCCGGGCCCTCGCCCCGGCTGCGGGTGCAACTCGCGTTCTGTCTGCTCGGCCCCGTCCGGCTGGACGCCCCGGCGGACGAGCTGCTGGTGCTGGACTCGGTGGTCACCGGGCCCGCGGCGGTGGCCGGCCCGGCCGCCGACGGCACCGGGCTGCGCGCCGAACGGACCACCTTCCTGGGCACGGTGGCGGCCCGTACGGTCGAGGCGAGCGAGTGCCTGTTCACCGCCCGGCTGACGGCCGCCCGCACCCAGCAGGGCTGTCTGCGGTTCAGCTACCTGCCGCCGGACGAGCCCGGCACCGGCGCGCCGGGCCGGGCGCCGCGCCGCTTCGCCTGCCAGCCGGAGCTGGCCGTGGCCCGGCTGCTGGCCGCCCGGCCCGGGGTCACCGGGGCGCGGCGGGAGGCACTGGTCGCGGCCGAGCGGCGGCGGGTGCGCCCGGTGCTGGTCTCCCGCCGCTACGGCGACCCGGGCTTCGCCGAACTGGACCCGCGCTGCCCGCCGGAGATCGCCGCAGGGGCGGAGGACGGCAGCGAGATGGGCGCGTACGGCCACGTCAAACAGCCGCAGCGGCTGGACAACCTGCGCCGGCGGCTGGACGAGTTCCTGCCGGCCGGGGTGACGGCGGGGGTCAGCGTCGTGGTCTGACCCGCGCCCGCCGCGCCTCCCGACCGTGGCCCGCCGTCCGGGCCCCTCGAACCATCCGTGCCATCCGTGGCATCCGTGCAGCACGAAGGAGCCGTACATGCCGGGCGACTACACCCGTCTCAGCTTCGACCCCCTGGAGGACTTCAGCCGCCCCCGGGCCGAGCAGGGCCGGATGCTGCGGGACGCCTACCTCAACGAGCTGGCCGACGGCCTGGACCACCGGCTGCGCGCGCTGGCCCTGGACGTCCTCGGCCCGTGCACCGCGCCGCTGGACGCCGGCTCCGGGCCCGACCCGGAGGCGACCGGCTTCCGGATCGCCCCGGCCGGCCGCTCCTTCACCATCGGCCTGGGCCGGCTGTACGTGCACGGGCTGGCGCTCGACAACCACGGCGGCCCGCCCCGCCACGTCGAGCCCGGCCTGCAGGACCCGCGGGGCGCGGCGCCCGTCCCGTACGAGCACCAGCCGTACCTGCCGGAATCCGCGCCGCTGCCGATCGGCCGTCATCTGGTCTACGTGCACGCCTGGGAGCGCGAGGTCACCGCGGTGGAGCGGCCCGAGCTGATCGACCCGGCGGTCGGGGTGGAGACCGACGTCCGGATGCAGACCGCCTGGCAGGTGCGGGTGCTGGAGGAGGTGCCCGACGACACCGACTGCGCCACCCCGGAGTCCGACATCCCCGGCTGGGCCGAGCTCACCGCCCCCTCCGCCGGACGGCTGAGCACCGCCGCGGTGGCGGTGCCGGCCGAGACGGACCCGTGCAGCGTGCCGCCGGACGGCGGCTACCGGGGCTGGGAGAACCGGCTCTACCGGGTGGAGGTGCACGACGGCGGGCCGCTGGAATCGGCGACCTTCAAGTGGGCGCGGGACAACGCGAGTGTGGCGAGCGCCGTGCTGGGCGTGGACAGCACCCGGACGGTGCTGTCCGTGGCGCGCACCGGCCGCGACGACGTCCAGCGGATCACCGAGGGCTCCTGGGTGGAGGTGCTGGACGAGGTCCGCGAGCTGACGGGGCGACCGGGCTTCCTGGCCCGGGTGGTGACGGTCGACCGGGTGGACGATCCGACCCAGCAGGTGACGCTCTCCGCCCCGCTGCCCGCCGATCTGAACCCGACGAACGGCGCCCGCCGGACCAGGCTGCGCCAGTGGGACCAGTTCGGCCCCGCGGTCGGCGCCGACGGCGCGGTCAGGGCCGCCGACGCCACCGGCGGGCTGGTGCTGGAGCACGGCGTCCAGGTCACCTTCTCCGCCGACCCGGAGGGCGGGCCGCTGTACACCGGCGACCACTGGACCTTCGCCGCGCGCTCGGCGGACGGCTCCGTGCAGCCGCTCGACCAGGCGCCGCCGCAGGGCCCGAAGCACTACTTCGGCCGGCTCGCGGTGATCGAGGTGCCGGAGGTGGTCGAGCCCTCGGACGGCGGCGGCGAGGGCGACGGCGGCGAGCCGGAGACCGAGGTACTGGACTGCCGCGGCGTCTGGCCGCCGTGCGACGAGGGCTGCGGCGACTGCACGGTGTGCGTCACCCCCCGGTCGCACGCCTCCGGCCGGCTCACCGTCCAGGACGCGGTGGACCTGGTGGCCCCGACCGGCGGCAAGGTCTGCCTGGCGGTGGGCCGCTACGAGCTCACCGAGCCGGTGGTGATCGAGGACGCGCGCGGCCTGACCCTCGCCGGGCACGGTTCCCGGACACTGCTGTACTACCGCGGCGAGGGGGCGGCCCTGACCGTGGTCGAATCCCGGGAGGTGACGATCGCCGACCTGCGGGTGGTGGTCGACCCGCGCGCCCCCTCGGGGGAGGGCGAAGCGGAGGACGACGGCGGAGACGGCGAGGGCGACCGGACCGCCGCCCTGCTGGTGACCAGCTCCAGGGACGTCGTCGTCGAGCGCTGCGAACTGAGGCGGTACCAGAACACCACCGCCACCCTGCGCGGCGGCGCCGGGGAGCGCCGCCGACCCCGCCTGCACCGACACCTCACGGTCACCGCGCTCGGGCTGGCGGGCTATGTGCGCCGGCTGAGCGTCCGCGACTCCTGGCTCTCCGCCGACCTCGGCATCGCCGACCTCTCCCAGCCGGCCCCGGACGCCACGACGCGGATCCCGGCGGCGGCCCTGCGCCGCTTCCTGCTGCTCGACGGCTTCGAGCTGAGCCGCTCCACCGTCGTCGGCGGCCTGGGCGGCATCGAACTGGCCGAGGGCGTCCAGCTCTCCACCGGCGCCGAGTTGTGCGAGAGCCAGATCGTCGGCTTCTCGGGACCGGCCGTGGACTGGCGGGCCAACTCGCTCGACGCCCCGCTGCTGATCCGCGACTGCCTGCTGGACGGCGGCGGCTCCGGCATCGAGCTGGGCACGCCGTACAGCTCGTTGGTCCGCTGCGGCATCACGGCCTTCCCGGTGGGCCTGCTCACCGACGGCGGCACGGACGCCGGCCCCGGCGACACCGCCGAGCCACCGCTGCCGCGCTCCGACGGCACGGGCATCTCGCTCACCGCCTCCGAGCTGGACGGTCTGCTGACCGGGGTCCGGATCTCCGACTGTGTGGTCACCGCCACCGGCTACGCCGTCGCAACCCGAGGTCGGCAGGAGGACCTGTGGATCACCGGCAACCGGCTGGCCGGGGAACTGGGCGGGGTGGTCATGGCCCCGGGCTCCAGCGGCGCCCGGATCACCGTCCGCGACAACGAGGTGCTGCGCACCCGCCGGCCCGAACCGACCGTCGGGGACCCCGGTGGCAACGACGGCGACGAACCGCAGCAGACCGCGGTGATGGGTGTCTGGCTGGTCCAGGTCACCGACGCGGAGGTCCGTGGCAACCACATCCGCGGGCTGACCCGGGGCGAGCGGGCCGATCTGATCGGCGGTGTGGCGCTGCAGGAATGCCGGTCCGGCACGGTCGCCGGCAACCGGATCGACCTTCCGGGCGACCGCCTCGACACCACGATGATCGTCGGAGTCACCGCGCTGACCCGTTCCGGCCGGCTCGACCTGATCGACAACCTGATCACCAGCGGCGCCCCGGACCACACACCCGTCCGGCAGCTGTGCCCGGCCGTCCACGCCTTGGCCGGCCGGGAACTCATCAACACCAAGGTTTTCGGCTCGGACAAGCAGCGGCGCGGCATCGACGACCCCTCCGACACCGCGCAGATCTTCGCGAGGCTGAGCCCCTCCTGGTACGCCGCGCGTGAGGGCGGGGACCTGGCCTGGGTGACGCCGAAGGGCGTGTTCACCGCCCAGGCCGCCGGCAGGTCCGTTTTCACCGTCCGGGGCAACCGCATCCGGTCCGGGACCACGAAGGTGGTGGTCCAGCTGGCCTGCGACGGGCCGGCGCTGATCAACGACAACCAGATCCGCCATGGCGACGACCTCGACGACCCCGGGGCCAAACAGGTCGCCGTGCTGGACGCCGGCGGAAGCTCCCTGGTGATGAACGCGAACCACATCGAGACCAACCTGTCCGCGGCCAGGCTGTCCACGGGCAGCCGGACGGCCGCCGTCACCGGCAATGTGACCAGCGGCCCGATCCTGCTCAACAACTCGCCGCTGCCGGCCCCCTGGAACACCATCAACGTGATCATCTGACCATCCGCCACACCGAGGAGAGGTGTTCGCGCCCGTGCGCCGACAGCCCGACGAGACCGACGAGAACTACGAGCTCAGTGACATCATCCCGCCGCGGAACGCGCCCCCCGGCCGGGCGGACGCGCCGGACGACCCCGACGACGAGGTGCCGGCCGCCGAGGACGACCCGCTGCGCCGCCTGCTCGGGACGGCCGCCGCCGGGGTCGACGCGGTCGAACGGGCGCGGGTCGCCGAGCTGAAGGCCCAGCTGGACCTGATCCGCGAGATCGCCGGGGGCGCCCGGCAGGGCCTGCGCCGGACGGTGGTCGCCCAGGCCCGGCGGTCCACCGAGGGGGCGCTGCGCGCGGTGGAGCGGCTCGCCGCCGAGCGGCGCGAGGCGCTGGAGCTGGCCGCGGCGGAACTGGCCGCGCAGGCCCCGGGCCGGGGCCGTCGCCAGCGGACGGACCGGGGGTGCCGTTGACCGGCCCCGAGAGCGACGGCACCTCCCCGGCGGCGGCCCTGGTGACCGTACGGCTCACCGCCCGGGCCGGCGGCGGCTTCCAGGCCCGGATCACACTCGTCGAGGACCTCGCCGCGCCCGGCGAAGTGGTCAGCCTGACCGCCGGGCTCGACGAGCTGCGGCACACCGTCGACGCCTGGCTCACCGCTGCCACCGCCCGGCTCTCCGCGCCGGCGCCCGCGCCGTCCACCCCGGCGCCGCCGCCACTCGTCCGGGTCATCGCCCATCCGCGCGCGGCGGTGGACGTTGACAGGCCGCCCGGCGACCGACAGGGTCGGCACCGGCCGGTCCGCCCGTGGGGAGCAGCAGATGACGTGTGACGACTCCGCCGGCCCGCCCCGCACGCCCGCCGCGGACCTCCAACTCCTCGGCACCTGGCGGCTGTCGCTCGGCGGGCGGGCCGTCGAGATGCCGCCGACGGCCCGCCGGATCCTCACCCTGCTCGCGCTGCGCGGCCCGGTGAGCCGGGCGGCGGTGTCCTGCACGCTCTGGCCGGACGCCGACGAGTCCACCGCGGCCGGCCGGCTGCGCACCGCGCTGTGGCGGATCTCCCCCGGCCGCCGGCTGGTCGACGCGCACGGCGAACTGCTCTCCCTGGACGCCGCGGTGCCGGTGGACGTGCGCCGGATGCTGGGCGCGGCACGGGAGTTGCGCTCCGGTGCGGAGGTGTCCGAGCCGCCGGTGGAGCTGTTCGAGCAGGACCTGCTGCCGGGCTGGTACGAGGACTGGCTGGTGGTGGAGCGGGAGCGGATCCGGCAGTGCCGGCTGCACGCGCTGGAGGCGCTGTCGGAGTTGATGCGCCGTCAGCGGCGGTACGCCGAGGCGGTGGACGTGGCGCTGGCCGCCGTCCGGGCGGAGCCGCTGCGGGAGAGCTCGCACCGCGCGGTGATCCGGGCGCACCTGGCAGAGGGCAATGTGGTCGAGGCGGTGCGGCAGTTCGCGGTCTGCCGGAGGGTGCTGCGCGAGCAGCTCGGCGTGGAGCCCAGTACGGCGCTGGCGGCCCTGCTGCCCCACCACCCGCACCCCCAGCCGTCGTTGTCCCGCTGAGCGACGGCGGTCGGCACACGAACCGGTGCACGGGCCGAGCGCGCGCGTATCGTACATGTCGTGTGCATGTCGCGAAACATCCGGCACCGTAGTCGACCCGGCACCGTCCGTTCACCCGCCCGCCATGGGGCGAGGCCCTGGCTGTCGCCGGGGCGCCCGGTCCCGTCCCTAACCTCTCGCGACGCACCGCCCCCCACTCACGAAGGGTCACCCCATGCCCGGACGCAGGCTCGTCGTCGCGACCACCCTCGGCTCCATGACCGCCGGAGCGCTCGCGGTCACCGCCTTCACCGGTTCCGCCACGGCGGCCGTCGGCACCACCACCTTCACCCCGGTCGCCGACACCTACGCGTACAGCAGCAGCCCGAGCACCAACTACGGCACCTCCGGCCAGCTCGGGGTGGACAACAGCCCCGCCAAGAAGGCCTTCCTGAAGTTCACCGTCTCCGGCCTGACCGCCCCGGTCACCAGCGCCAAGCTCCGCCTCCACACCGACGACGTGGCGGGCTCGGAGAGCGACAACGGCGGCACCTTCCGCTCGATGACCAACACCACCTGGTCGGAGACCGGCCTCACCTGGAACAACCAGCCCGCCGTCGACGGCCCGGTGCTGGCCTCCCTCGGCGCGGTGGCCCGCAACGGCTGGTACGAGGTCGACGTGACCTCGTACGTCAACGGCAACGGCACCTTCAGCATCGGGGTGACCTCCACCTCGTCCAACGGCGCCGACTACGACTCGCGCGAATCCGGCGCCACCGCACCGCAGTTGGTCGTCACCACCAACGACACCACGCCCACCCCGACCCCCACCGTCACGCCCACCCCGACCCCGACCCCCACCGCGACCCCGACCGGCGGTGGGGACCCGGTCCTGGTGGGCGCCGGTGACATCGCCAACTCCGGCTCCGGCGACGAGGCCACCGCCAAGCTGCTGGACGGCATCCCCGGCACGGTCTTCAACGCGGGCGACAACGCCTACCCGAACGGCAGCGCCTCCGACTACACCAACTACTACGCCCCGACCTGGGGCCGCCACAAGGCGCGCACCAAGCCGTCCCCCGGCAACCACGAGTACAACACCTCGGGCGCCACCGGCTACTACGGCTACTTCGGCGCCGCGGCCGGCGACCCCGCCAAGGGCTACTACTCGTACGACCTGGGCAACTGGCACATCGTGGCCCTGAACTCCAACATCTCCACCTCGGCCGGCTCCACCCAGGAGCAGTGGCTGCGCGCCGACCTGGCCGCCAGCACCAAGCCCTGCACCCTGGCCTACTGGCACCACCCGCGCTTCACCTCCGGCTCCAACCACGGCCCGAGCACCGCCGTCGGCCCGCTGGTGCAAGCGCTGTACGACTACAACGCGGACGTCATCGTCACCGGCCACAACCACCAGTACGAGCGCTTCGCGCCGATGAACCCGAGCGGCGCGCTCGACACCACCCGCGGCATCCGGCACTTCGTCGCCGGCATGGGCGGCGCCAGCCACTACTCCTTCGGCACCATCCAGGCCAACAGCGAGGCGCGCAACAGCGACACCTACGGCGTGCTGAAGTTCACCCTCCACCCCAACGGCTACACCTGGCAGTTCGTCCCGGAGGCGGGCAAGACGTACAACGACAGCGGCACCAACAGCTGCCACTGACCCGTCGGCGCGGTCGGGGCATCTCCCGGGGGGCGCGGTCCGCCGCGTCCCCCGCACCCCCGCGCACCCGTACGCCCGCGCGGCTCCCGGGACGCGCTCGGTGCCCGCGCGCCCGTACGCCCGCGCTGCCCGCGGCACGGCGCTCCCCCGGACCCGCCGCCCGCGCCTCCTCCGGCGAAAGGCCTCCCCGTGTACCTGTCCACCCTCGGCCGCCCGGGTGCCGCCGGCGCCGCCCCCGGCCGGCGCCGCTGGGCGCTGGTCGGCGGCAACGTCGCCGCCCTCGGGACGGTCAGCCTGATCACCGACGTCTCCTCGGAGATGGTCACCGCCGTCCTGCCCCTCTACCTGATGACCGGCCTGCACCTGGGCCCCGCCACGTACGGGGTGATCGACGGCCTGTACGGCGGCGCGACCGTGCTGCTGCGCCTGGTCGGCGGCTACCTCGCGGACCGCGTGCAGCGCCGCAAGGCCGTCGCCGGGGTCGGCTACGCGCTGTCGGCGGGTGCCAAGCTGGGCCTGCTGGCGGCCGGTTCCTCGCTGACCGCGATCGGGGCGGTGATCACCACGGACCGGGCCGGCAAGGGCCTGCGCAGCGCGCCTCGGGACGCGCTGATCACCCTCTCCACGCCCCCCGACGCGCTCGGCCGGGCCTTCGGACTGCACCGGACCATGGACGCGGTGGGCGCCTTCGCCGGCCCGCTGGTCGCGCTCTGGGTGCTGGCCGCGGCCGGGCAGGCCTTCGACGCGGTGTTCGTCACGAGCTTCTGCGTGGCGCTGTTCGGCGTGCTGGTGCTGGTCCTGTTCGTCCGCGACCACCGCACCCCGCTGCCGGCCACCGCCACCGTCTCCCCGCGGGCGGCGCTCGGACTGCTGCGCCGGGCGCCGGTGCGCCGGCTGCTGCTGGCGAGCGCCCTGCTCGGCCTCGCCACGATCGGCGACGGCTTCGTCCACCTGCTGCTCCAGCGCCGCGAGCAGCTCTCGCTCGGCTGGTTCCCGCTGCTGGCCGTCGGGACCAGCCTCGCCTACCTGCTGCTGGCCGTCCCGCTGGGCGTGCTCGCCGACCGGGTCGGCCGGCTGCCGGTGCTGCTCGGCGGCTACGCGGCGCTCGCCGCGACCTACCTGCTGCTGCACGGCCCGCTGGGCGGGACGCCGCTGCTGGTCACGGTGCTCGCGCTGCACGGCCTCTTCTACGCCGCCACCGACGGGGTGCTGATGGCGCTCGCCGGGCCCCGGCTGCCGGAGGCGCTGCGGACCACCGGCATCGCGCTGCTGCAGAGCGGGCAGGCACTGGCCTACCTGGCCTCCTCGGTGCTGTTCGGGCTGGCCTGGCAGCTGTGGGGCCCGGCCGCGGCGGCGCGCGCGGCCGGGGTCGCGGTGCTGCTCGCGATGGGCGCCACCGCGCTGCTGCTGTCCACCGGCCCGCTGTCGCCCGGAGCCCTCGCCTCCGACCCCCTCACCCCTGGCTCCCCGTCCGACCACTCGTCTTCCGACCACTCAGCGTCCGACCACTCAGCGTCCGACCTTCCCTCGTCCGACCTTCCCTCGTCCGACCACTCCGCGGAGAACCCCCGTTGAACCTCTCCACCCGCGCCCGGATCGTCGCGATCGCCACCGCCGCGCTGCTGCTCGGCGGCGCCGCGGCCGGCTACACCCTCAACGCGGGCCCCGACTCCGCCGTCTCCCCCGTCCAGGCCGGCCCGGTGGCCGCCGACCCCGACGACGCCCCGGCGGCCGCCGGCCCGCGCATCCAGGTACTCAGCAACGGCCTGCTCTCCTCGGTCTCCCGCCAGGACCCGGGCGGCAGCCGCGAGGTCGGCTCGCTGCGCTGCGAACGCGCGTACGCCGCCGCCGACACCCTCGCCTGCCTCGCCCCCGCCGGCGCGCTGGAGGGCCCGAAGCTGCTGGTGACGGACCGCCGGCTGAACGAGCGGCGCAGCGTCCCGCTGACCGGCATCCCCAACCGGCTGCGCGTCTCGGCGAGCGGCCGGATGGTCTCCTGGACCCTCTTCGTCGGCGGCGACTCCTACGCCGGCGGCGCGTTCTCCACCCGCACCGGCGTCCTCGACACCACCGGGGGCCTGCTGCTGGAGACCCTGGAGGACTTCGCGATCACCCGCGACGGCCGCCCGTACCGCGCCGCGGACGTCAACTACTGGGGCGTGACCTTCACCTCGGACGACAACCGCTTCTACGCCACCCTGGCCACCGACGGCCACCGCTACCTGGTCGAGGGCGACCTCGCTGCCCGGACGGTGCGCACCCTCGCCGACAACGTCGAATGCCCCTCGCTCTCGCCCGACGGCGGCCGGATCGCCTTCAAGCAGGCGGTGGACGCCGACCCCGTCAAGGGCTGGCGCCCGGCGGTGATGGACCTCGCGAGCGGCCGGATCACCCGCCTCGCCGAACAGCGCTCCGTCGACGACCAGCCGGCCTGGCTGGACGCGGCCACCGTCGCCTACGCCGTCCAGCGCCCGGACGGCGTCAACGACGTCTGGGCGGTGCCCGCCAACGGTTCCGGCGCCGCCGCACTGCTCGTCCCGGGGGCCAACTCCCCCGCCCCGCTGGCCTGATCGAGCACTCCCGTACGGGCCGGCGGCTGGGCGGCCCGGCGGCTGGGCGGCCCGACGGCTGCCCGGGAGGGCGGGGCCGGCAGCCGGCCCCGCCCTCAGGCGCCCAGCCCGCGCAGGACCAGCGCCAGGCCGCCCTCGAACTCCTCGTCCGCGTCGACCCCGCCGGCGCTGCGGGCGGTCTCGGTCAGGTACGGGAAGCCGTCCGTGGGCAGCTCGGCCATGGCGGCCGTGCCGCGGCCGGCCAGCGGGCCGAGGTGCTCCAGCTGGATGGCGCCGTTGAGGTAGCCGACCAGTCCGCGCAGCGCGATCACCCGTCGCCGGCCGGTGAAGCCCGCCTCGGTGAGGATCGCCAGCACGCCCTCCGACCAGCGCAGCCCGCCGAGCGCGTGATGGCGGTGGACGAGGGTCAGCGGCACCACCGCCGGGTGCGCGCCGATGGCCTCGCGCAGCCGGCGCGCCATCGTCTCGATCCGCCGGGGCCAGGGCAGTTCGGCGGGCGGCGGCTCGGTGTCCATGGCGCCGAGGACGCGTTCGACGACGAGGAGTTCGAGCTCCTCGCGGTCCGCGACGTACCGGTAGAGCGCCATCGTGCTCATCCCGAGCTCGGTGGCGACGGCGCGCATCGACAGGCCGGCGAGGCCGTCGCGGTCGATGACGGCGAGGGCGGCGGCGGCCAGGTGGTCCTGGGTGAGGGAACGCGGGCGGGGCATGACGGTTGACAGTGTATGACATACGCCTACAGTGGGTCATGAGCGTACGTCGTACGCCTACAGGGAGGGACCCACCCGCATGCCCGTGCCACGGGGGCCGCTCGGCCCCGGATCCACCGTCACCACCCGCGCCCTGACCACCGTCGACGGCCCGCCGGCCGCCGCCCCCGACCCGGACCGGCTGGTCCACCTCCAGTTCCGCCGCTTCGCCGGCTGCCCGGTCTGCAACCTGCACCTGCGCTCGGTGGCGCAGCGGCACGCCGAGATCGAGGCGGCCGGGATCCGCGAGGTGGTGGTCTTCCACTCACCCGCCGAGGAGTTGCGCGAACACACCGCCGAGCTGCCGTTCGCGGTCGTCGCCGACCCCGACAAGCGGCTGTACCGGGAGTTCGGGGTGGAGTCCTCCCCCCGCGCACTGCTCGACCCGCGCGCCTGGGGGCCCGTCCTGCGCGCCCTGCTGCGCAGCACGGTCACCTTCGCCCGCGGCCGGGAACGTCTGCCGGCCTCCCGGCAGGACGGCGGACGGCTCGGCCTGCCCGCCGACTTCCTGATCGCCCCCGACGGCCGGATCCTCGCCGCCAAGTACGGCGAGCACGTCTACGACCAGTGGCCGGTGGACGAGTTGCTCGCCCACGCGGCCGCCGGCGCCACCGGCGACCCTCGGAGCCGAACGCCCTGATCGGGCCCGCCACGGACCTCGATCAGGACCGCCACGGACCTCGATCAGCCCCGGCCCGGCCCGATCAGGACCGTCGCGACAGCGCCCCGATCAGGTCCGTGGCGGCGTCCTCGGCGAGCTGCTCGGCGTACGGGGGCAGGCCGCCGCCCTCGCGGGTGTGCCGCCGCACCAGCGCCAGCGGCAGTTCGACCAGGGCCAGCGCGACCCGCTCGTGGTCGGCGGGCGTCGCGGCGCCGAGCCGGACGCCCAGCCCGGCGACCGCGCCGAACACCCGCATGTTGTCCTCGTCGGCCCGCCGGACGCACTCCGCCGGCCACTCGGCCCGCCCGAAGGCGTACGGGCCGTGCAGCAGCAGCGCCGCCTCCGCCGGGTTGGCCCGGCTCCAGGCGATCACGTACCGGGCGCCCGCCCGCGCCGCGGCCGGCGGGTCCGCGGCGTGGGCGTCCAGCGCCGCCAGGTAGCCGCCCTGGAACCGGCCCACCGAGCGCAGCCACAGCTCGGCCAGCAGAACGGCCCGCTGCGGGAAGCGGTGGTACACGGAGCCGTTGGGCGCGCCGCTCTCCTTCGCCACCGCCGCCATGGTCACCGCCGCCGGCCCGGAGGCGGCGGCGATCCGCACGGCGGCGTCGAGCAGGACGGTGTCGTCATAGCGGGGTGGCCTCGGCATGTAATGGAGAGTACCCTCCAATTGAATTGGAGGAACCCCTCCAATACGTGGAGCGGGCACGCCCGCACCTGGGGAGGACACCATGGCGGTACTCAACGTCCACGAGCGCACCCTGCCGGCCGGCGAGGCGGAGGTGGGCGCGCTCATCGACACCCTCGCCGGCCCCGGGGACAGGCTCTGGCCCGGGGCGGCGTGGTCGCGGATGGAGCTGGACCGCGGCCTCGCGGTCGGCTCGGCCGGCGGTCACGGCCCGGTCCGCTACACCGTCGCCGCCCGCGCGCCGGGCCGCTGGGTGCGATTCGCCTTCACCGGGCCGACGGGCTTCCTCGGCTTCCACGAGTTCACCGTCCACCCGGCCCCCGGCGGCCGCAGCACCCTGCGCCACACCCTGGCCATGCGCGCCGCCGGCCCCGCCCGCCTCAGCTGGCCGCTCGCCTACCGCTGGCTGCACGACGCCCTCCTGGAGGACGCCCTCGACCGTGCCGAACGCGAACTCACCGGCACCGTGACCACCCCCGCCCGCCACTCCCCCTACGTCCGCCTCCTCCTCCGCCTCGCCACCCTCGCCCTCCGCCGCCGCTGACCCCCGACCGGTCGCCGACCCCCGCTCCCCGGTCGCGCGAGAAGTCGGCCGGGCCCGACTTCCCACGCTCGGGGCGGTAGTGTCCGCCGGATGACGGACACTCACCCGCCCCTGCTGGCCGCGGTCTTCCCGGAGCTGGCCGCCGAGATCACCGAACTGCTGCGTGCCGACGACGACCACGCCCTGGCGGACACGGTCGCCGGCCTCCCGTACCTCGGGCGCTGCGACTGCTCGCCGACCTGCACCAACCTGCTCACCGCCCCGCGCGGGTCATCGGGGCCCTACCTGGCCCAGCTCGAGCGCGACGATGAGGTCGTGATCTGGCTGAGCCTCACCCCGGACGTCTCGGGGATCACCGACATCGAGATCCTCGACGGCCGCGGTGAGCTCAGGTGAGCTCGTAGGAGAAGGTGTACTCGGTGGTCGGCTGGCCGGCGGCGGCCGCGAAGCGGCCGGTGCCGGTGAGGCCGGCCAGGTCACCGGTGGCCGTGCCGGGCACCACCTCGAAGGTGCAGTGGACGGTGCCGTCCTCGACGAAGTGGCCGCGTTCCTCGACCACGAAGGTGCCCCGGCGGCCGTCGACCGCGCCGGAGAACAGCTCCAGGCCGGTGAAGGTGCCGGTCTTCTCGGTCGCGTAGACGAGGATGTACTCGCAGCTGGTGGCCGCCGCCTCGATGCCACCGGTGAAGTCGTTGGCGACGGAGGCGTGGGCGAGCCTCGGGTACTCCTCCCGCGTCCCGACCGGCTGCTCCTTCCAGTCGGCGAACGTGAACTGGCCGGTGATCTGCGTGGGCATGGCTCGTCCTTCTGGTTCTGGTTCGTGGGGCCCGGTGCGGCCCGGTGATCACTCTGGCGCCCGTACCTGACACCTTCTGTCAGGTACGGGGGGCAGAATGTCCCGCATGCGCGCCGACCGGCTCCTCTCCCTCCTCCTGCTGCTCCAGAACCGCGGCCGGATGACCGCCCCCGAGCTCGCCGCCGAGCTGGAGGTCTCCGTCCGGACGGTCTACCGGGACGTCGAGGCGCTCGGCGCCGCGGGCGTCCCGGTCCTCGCCGACCGCGGCCCGGCCGGCGGCTACCGGCTGGTGGCCGGGTACCGCACCCGGCTGACCGGGCTCACCGACGCCGAGGCCAACTCGCTGTTCCTGGTGGGCGCCCCCGGCCCCGCCCAGGACCTCGGCCTCGGCGCCGTACTGGCCTCCGCCCGCCTGAAGCTGGAGGCCGCGCTGCCGGACGGGCTCGCCGAACAGGCCCGCCGGGTCCAGGACCGCTTCCACCTGGACGCCCCCGCCTGGTTCGCCGACGCCGACCCGGTACCCCACCTCACCGCGATCGCCCGGGCCGTCTGGGAGCAGCGGGTGCTGACCGCCCACTACCGGCGCTGGCGCGGCGAGGTCCACCGGGAGCTGCGCCCGCTCGGCCTGGTCCTCAAGAGCGGCATCTGGTACCTGCTGGCGACGGCCGCCCCGGACGACACCGTCCGCACCTACCGGGTCTCGCGCTTCCTCACCGTGGAGAGCACGGAGGAGGAGTTCGAACGGCCGCCCGGCTTCGACCTGGCCGCCCACTGGGAGGAGACCTCCCGCCGGCTGGAGTCGGCCCTGCGGCACACCACCGCCCGGCTCCGGGTCTCGCCCGAGGCGCAGCGGCTGCTGCCCATGCAGTTCGGCCGGGCCGGCGTCGAGGCCCTGCGGGAGGCCGGGCCGCCGGACGAGGAGGGCTGGGCGGAGGTCGAGCTGACCGTCGAGCAGACCACCGTCGCGGTCGGCGACCTGCTGCGGCTCGGCGGCCACGCCGAGGTGCTCGGCCCGCCGGAGCTGCGGCGGGCGCTCGCCGAGGAGGTGGCGAGGATGGCCCGGCGGTACGCCCCGGCCGTCACGGGGCATGAGGGTGACACGACGGAGGGAGCGAACCCATGGCCATACCGGACTGCCCCCGATGTGGCGGCCACCTGAACACCTACGAGGTCCTGCGCCGGCGCAACAACTGGGGTGGGTACCCGCCCCGGCCGCGCCCGGAGCTCTGGTGGCGGTGCGCCCCCTGCGGCTGGCTGGGCCTCCAGCACCGCGAGGACGGGGAGTTGCGCACCATGCGTCCGCTGACCGGCGACGACGGTGACTGCCCGTTCTGCGGCGAGGAGGAGTCGAACGTCGCCGGCCCGCCGTGGCCCGGCGAGGACGGCCGTCCGCGCGAGCTGCAGGTCTGCCTGGCCTGCGGCACCGGCAACGTCCGCTACTCGCACCCGCCCTCGCCTGAGGCCTGAGAAGCCATTGTCGTTGAGAAGCCATTGTCGTACCGATCTCGGTGAGCACGGGTTCGAATGCGGCGGCTCGGTCGGGCGATCCTCGGTCTGTCCGTGTGACGGCATCCCGCGGCCCGAACGGGAATCGTGTCAGAGGCCTGGTCTAGGTTCGGCCTGTGAACCACAGCAGCTCCGAGGCCGGAGCGCCCCGCGAGCCTGACGTGCCGCCCTACCAGGTAGTCCTGGCGGAGACCGACTGGGGTTCGCTCCGGACGGCTTTCGGGAACGGCGAGTGCCTTCCCGAAGTCCTGGCACGGTTGCTGGAGCCTGATCCCAGGGTGCAGGTCACCGCTCTGTCGGAACTGAGTGAGCTGGTCGCCCACCAGAACAGCATCTACGAAGCCACCGCCCCCGTCGCCGTGTATGTCGCCGGCATCCTCGCCCACCCGGCGGCCATGACCCTCCGGCCGTATCGCAACGTCCCCATCCGCGCGACATTGTTGAACTGGTTGGCCTCCACGGCCTACGACGCCTCCGACGAGACCGTCGACCGCACCGAGCAGCACTTCCCCGGCTTCCTCTCCCACGGCACCACGCTGGCGGCCTTCCGGGACCTACGCCCGATGCTCTATCGAGCCGTCGCGCCCTTCCTGCGGGACGGGAACGAGGACGTGCGCGAAGCCGCCGGCCTCGCCGCGCTCATCCTCGCCGAACACCCCGCGCTCGCCGAGCGCCGCGATCACCTCGCCGTACACGCGCGCCGCATCCTGGACACCAGCAGCGACGGCCATGACCGGCGCGTTGCCCGGAAGGCCCTCGAAGCATGGGGCCACGACGTCACCGACATCGAACCTTTGCAGGAGGCGCCCTGGGACTGCGGGCCACACAGCGATGGCCGCGGCAATCTCGAACCTCCCTTCTGACCGATGGGCGAACGGCCCACCGGCCCAAGGGTGTGTGGCCGGCTGAGTACCGGCGGAACGAAAGGCGGTGTGCCACATCCGTACCCGATCGAGCGGGGAGTCACGGGGAACGAGGGGGCGTTAGCGGGTCCTGGCGGTCGATCGGCTCTCCGAGCATCCACTCAGAAGCCGCTGTCGTAACGATCTCGGTGAGGATGGGTGGGCTTCCGAGTTCCGGGGGCCTGAGCTCCGGTCAGTGCCGGATGTGCCGCAGGGTGAAGGCGGGGTCTGCGTACTCCCCGGCCTGCGGCCCGTCCGGGTCCAGCGGCAGGTGCCCGTCGGGGATCCCGGCGGCGTACGCCTCCGCGTCGTCCAGCGGCGTGTACGCGAGCGTGTCCGCGTCCGGGAGCTCCCAGAACCGCCGGGTGTTGGCGGACACCGCGTACGCCGCGGTGAACCCGGCGGCGAAGCCGGCGCCGGCCGGTGCGGTGAGGGCGGCCCGGACGAAGCCGACCGCGTCCCGGTGGCTGAGCCAGGTCGCCAGGTGCCGGCGTTCGGTCGGCGTCTCCTCGAAGCTGCCGATCCGCAGGGAGATCACCGAGAGCCCGAACTTGTCGGCGTACAACTGCCCGAGCGCCTCGACGGCCACCTTGCTCACCCCGTACAGGCCGTCCGGCCGCACCGGCGCCCCGGGGCCGGTCGGGCTGGACACCCGGTGGAAGCCGGTGACCCGGTTGCTCCCCGCCAGCACCACCCGCCCGACGCCCAGGCGGCGGGCGGCCTCCAGCACGTGATGGGTGCCCAGGACGTTCGCGGACAGCAGCTCCGGCAGCGGCGCCTCGTCCGGCACCCCGCCGAGGTGGACGACGGCGTCCGCCCCGGCCAGCGCGCCCTCCACCGCGGCCGGGTCGAGCAGGTCGACGACGTGGGTCACCTCGTTCGCCCCCTCGGGGCGCAGCCGGACCCGGTCGAGCAGGATCAGCCGCTCGGCCTCCGTCCGGAGCGCCCCGCGCAGCACCGACCCGATCCGTCCGGCCGCACCGGTGACGGCCACCGTTCCCAGACCCATCGCGACTCCCCCTGTCCGTCGGTCACACCATCATCAGGCAGCGGGCTCGGTGACCGTGAGCCAGTAGTCGACACCGACGGAGAAGCCGCCGGAGGAACCGCGGAAGACGATCTCGTGCCGCCCGGGCGCGAGCGTCCCCACCCGGACCCAGAGACCGCAGGAGGAGGTGCGGAAGGACTCCTCCTCGTCGCTGATGGGGTTCCCCGGCTCCGTCGAGACAACCACCGGGGTCGCCCAGAACTTCTCCAGCGTGAGGGTCTTCCCGTCCACGACGGC
Source organism: Kitasatospora sp. NPDC004240 (assembly GCF_053603215.1). NCBI lineage: Bacteria > Bacillati > Actinomycetota > Actinomycetes > Kitasatosporales > Streptomycetaceae > Kitasatospora > Kitasatospora sp. NPDC004240. The sequence continues at coordinate 43,713 of NZ_JBSGFD010000013.1, forward strand.
GCTGCCCTCCGCGCCGTCCATGAACGCCTTGCACTCCTCGCCCGTACCGAGCCGGTTCACCACCGGGAACGCCACCTGCGCGTCCGAGGGCAGGGTGCAGTTGCGGGTCACCGTCCCACCGAAGGTGCCGGCCAGCAGCCAGACGCCGTCCTTCTGCCCCTCTGCGCAGAAACGCCCGTCCGGATCGGACACCGGATGGCGCGCCTCCTCGATCGAGGCCGCCCAGCTCCACCAACGGCTCTGCAACTGCGCGGGGCTGAGCCCGCTCAACGCCACCCGGGTCGGCGTCGGCGACGGCGCCTTCCCGGCGGACGGCGAGGAGGACCCGGACGGCGCCGGCTGGGCCGCGGTGGCGGTCGGGGCCGTCGTGGCGGTCGCGGGCTTCGAGCCCTCGGTGCAGCCGCCGACCATGAGCACAGCCGCGGCGACCAGCACCGCACTACGAACGAAACGCATGATCGAAATCGTACGGATCACCGGTGTGGCTCCCCACGCCGGGGCTCGGACTGCGCGAGAAGTCGGCCGGTCCGACTTCTCGCGCGCGTCGGGGCACCGGGGGACGAGATCAGAGCGCTCCGAACTCCTCCGCCCGGACGGCGGTGAGGAAGGAGTCCCACGCTGCGGAGGAGAACAGGAGCACCGGCCCACCGGAATCCTTGGAGTCGCGTACGGGGGTCACGTTCGGGAGGTCGTCGGAGACCTCGATGCACTGCCCGCCATCTCCGCTGTAGGAGCTCTTGCGCCAGCTCACCTCGTGTCGAGGTACGCGTCCCGATGCCCAGCCGGGTACACCGGAACGGGCTCTGTCGCCGATCTTGTGACGTTGCAGCAGTTCAATCGTTTCGGATGGGTGTGCGGTTCAGGGGGTTTGCGGGAGGTTCTGCCGCATCTGGCGGACGTGGCAGTCGATTCGGTGCACCGGGACGTGGGCGTGGTCATGATGCGTGCCCGTTCACGTGCGCGTTCAGCGCGGTGTCCGGGGTGTGGGAGGCTCTCGGGCCGAATACACGGCCGGTACGAGCGGCGGCTCGGGGACGCGCCGCTGGGCGGGCTACCCGTGGTGATCGTGGTGCTGATGCGACGGTTCAAGTGCCTGACGGCCGAGTGCCCGGCTGTCACGTTCGCCGAGCAGATTCCGGGACTGACCCGGCCGCACGTCCGACATACGCCTGTCCTGCGGGACCTCCTCGGTCGGGTCGCCCGGGCGCTGGCCGGACGGCCCGGTGCAAGGCTCGCCCGAAGGCTGGGCATGACCGCGGCGAAGGACACCCTGCTGCGGCTGCTGCGGACCACCGCGCTGACCGGTCCGGGGCCTGTCCGGGTCTTGGGCGTCGACGACTTCGCCCTGCTCAAGGGCCATACCTATGCCACGCTGCTGGTCGACCTGGAGGCCCGTCGGCCCATCGACGTGCTGCCCGGTCGCGAGGCCGCACCGGTGACCCGTTGGCTGGCCGACCACCCCGAGGTCCGGATCATCTGCCGGGACCGCGCCTCCGCCTATGCGGAAGCCGCCAGGACAGCCGCTCCTCAGGCCGTCCAGGTCGCCGACGCCTGGCACCTGTGGAACAACCTCGCCAAGGCCGTGGAGAAGACCGTCACCAGCCACTACGGCTGCCTCCGCACAGCCCACCAGGCCATGCACCAGCCCGGAGAACCGCAGCCGCCGGCAGAACCGGACGGCACGCTCGACGTCCGCGGCCGGCCTCGCCGGATCGTCGCCACCATCCGCGAACGCCACCGAGCTGTCCAGGAACTCCTCGCCCAGAGCCGGTCCCTTCGCGGGATCAGCCGTGACCTGGACCTCGACTACTACGCCGTCCGCCGATACGTCCGCACCGCCGACGTCGACGAACTGCTGGTGAAGGTCACCCAGCGCCGGACCCTGCTGGACGACTACAAGCCCTACGCCTACCAGCGCTTCACCCAGGGATGCCGAAACGCCAGCCAACTCCACCGGGAGGTACGCGACCAGGGCTTCCCAGGAGACCGGAGCGTGGTCAACTCCTACGTCCGTCTGCTGAAGCAGGGCACCGTCACAGCGCCACCGCCCCCAGCACTGCCGAAACCCAGGAGAGCCCTGCGCTGGATCATGAGCCGCCCCGAGCGCCTTCGCCCCGACGAGGCCGTGGGCCTGAAGGAGGTCCGGGCGGCCTGTCCCGAACTCGACGCCGCAGTCGAGCACGTCCGAGCCTTCGGCGCGCTCATGCACGAGCACCGCGGCGAAGACCTCGAAGGATGGATTGAGCAGGTCAGACAGCACGATCTGCCCGCCCTGCGGCAGTTCGCCGACGGACTCCTCCACGACCGGGACGCGGTCGTGGCCGGCCTGTCGAGCCCCTGGAGCTCCGGCCAGGTGACCAGGGTGAAGCTCCTCAAACGCGCCGGCTATGGCCGGGCCAAGCTAGACCTCCTCCGCACCCGCATCCTCCTGCGGTCTTGAGGCAGGTAGGAGCCTCGCCGGCATCCCCAAGAGTGGAGGAAAATCATCTCATGGACGACCTTCTGAAGTTCCTTCACGCCCGTTATGAGGCGGACAACCATGCCTATGCCTACGTGGCCCATTGCTTCGGAGGCGACGCCCTCCTCGACAGTCACCTGCCGATGCTCGACCTGGTCGACATGCTGGCGCGCGACTACGAGGCCATGGAGCCCTCCGATACCCGCTTCGCCGGGCTCAGGTATGCACTCCGCGTGCTCGCACAGTCGTACGCCGAACACCCCGACTACCGGGAGGTGTGGCGACCCGAGACACCTGAGCCAACAGAAGGACCCTGAGCGTCACAAGATCAGCGACAGAGCCCCGGAACGTGCCCAGCGGCGGGCCAGCTACATGATGCAGACCCTCGAGTGGCCCGTGGTCGCAACTGAGATCATGAACCTATGCCCGAGGAATCGAACCTGTTGTCAGACCTGTGGCCGCTCGCGCCGGCCGGCGCGACGGACTGGTTGCTTGAGCTGTGCGGCGACGGTTTGACCGGGTTCATGCCGCCGGCGATGCCCGATGCGGTCTGGGTACTCAACGCCATGTACGAGCATGAGCACGGGCCGGGCGACGTATCGCATCACGAGTACCGCCAGGCACGTCTGGCAGGCGGGAGCACCCCGCGCGACATCGTCGGGGGCATCGATCTCGACACCGTGGGCGTCGCCATAGGAGGCGGCCTGGGCCGCGCCGAGCACCCCGGCCCCGGCTGGCGGCGGCTGCGCTGGGCGGAACTCGCCCGGCGGACCGGCGACCCCATCGTCCCCGACGGGCTGCTGCCCTCTTACCGTTGTTTCCCCTCGGCCACGAAGAACGGCAGCTGGCCTCTCGGCATCGCCCCACCCACCGAGGGGAGCCTGGACCGTGAGACCTGGATCCGGCTGATCGACATCCTCACCGCGCACAGCCCCGCGGGCCCGGACACTCGCTGCCTGGCCTACTACAACCCGCTGACGCTCGGGGCCGTCGACTTCGACAACCTCCATGTGCGGGCGGGGCGTCTCGGCGACGCTGAGATCCTCTATGACATGCCCGAGGCCGACCTGGCCGACTTCAGCCCCGCCAACCTCTGGGCCGAAGACCGCTCATGGGTTCTGTGCACCGACTATGACCTGTGGGCCACCAAGGTCTCCGGGTCTCCAGCCCTCATCGAGGCGCTGCTGAACGACACCGGTGTCGAGGCGGTACGGCTGCTCTGGGCAACCTGAGGGCGAGCTGCACTGACCCGTCCCCGACACGAGCGCATTCACATGCACCAGGCTGAGCACATTCACCTGTACGCCGACACCTCGTCGAGAGTCATACCGTCAAGGCTGACAGGGTTGACCATGGGCGTCCTGTGTCGGGGCAGGCTCCTACGATGCCCGCCATGGCACGCTTCGAGGACCTCCAGCAGTCCCTGTGGGACACCGACACCGACTACGCGGTGCAGCCGCCGCTGACCCCCGAGGCGATCGCCGAGGCGCAGCGGTTGCTGGACGTCACGCTCCCCGCCGACCTGCTCGACCTCCTCCGCCATCGCAACGGCGGCGAGGTCGCGGAGAGCCGGAACGCCTTCCCCACCAGTCGGCCGACCTCCTGGGCCGCCGATCACGTCGCGTTCGACGGCGTGATGGGCATCGGCCGCCGCGAGGGGACGATGTCACTGCTCGACAGCCCGTACCTGGTCGAGGAGTGGAGACTCCCCGCCGAGGTGGTCGTGTTCTCGGGCGAGGCACCGTGCTGGATCGGCCTCGACTACCGGACATGTGGACGGGCCGGGGAGCCGTCCATCACCTGGTTCGACGCGGAACTCGGGACGGAGCTGGTCCTCGCCCCGGACCTCCGCTCCTTCATCGAAGGCCTCACCCCCGCCGCCGACTTCGGGTGAGAGCGAGGGAGGACGAAGGTCGCGCCGCCCCGCACCCGGGGCGGCGCGACCCGAAGCAGCAGCTCAGAGGTTGCCGAAATCATCCGCACGGACAGCGGCGACAAAGGACGCCCACGCGGCAGAGGAGAAGAGGAGCACCGGCCCACCGGGGTCCTTCGAGTCACGTACGGGCGCCAGACCCGGGAGGTCATCGGACACCTCGATGCACTGCCCGCCATCTCCACTGTAGGAGCTCTTGCGCCAGCTCACCTCGTCAAAGGTCATGTTGATAGATCCTTCCGGGCTTCGCGGATCATCTCCAAGGACATGGACCGCATCGGGGATTCAACCTGGAGTCGATCGTATCGCCTACGCCAAGTCGCCACCGTGGACCGGTCTCGCTCCAGAAACCCGCGGTTCGGAATCTCGGCGTAGGCAAGCTGCGAGTCGTCCGGCATTGTGAGGAGGGTGACCGCAGACTTGAACGGCCGTGTGGGCAACGAGAAGGGCGCCACCTGGATGAGGATGTTCGGCTCCGACGCCAGATCCTCAAGGCGCTTCAGCTGACCTCTCATCACTGATTGCCCGCCGACCGACCACCGAATGACACTCTCCGCCAGCAGTACATAGATCAGCGGCAACGGCTTGCGTTGGAGTTGCCGCTGACGAGCGAGCCGGAAGCCCAATCTCTCTTCTGCCTGATCCGTGGTGATCTCTCCACGCTCCACGCCCTCGGCGATTTCAGCCTCTGCGTACTCAGGTGTCTGCAGCAGATCGGGCACAAGGCTGATCTCGACCAGCCTTATTTCTCTGGCCTTCGCCTCCAGGGCAGCGAACTCCGTGAACCCCTCAGCCAGTCCAGCGCTGTTCGACGCCTGCATCCACATCAGCGCCAGCGTCCCCTGAGTACCCAGCGCCTCGTCCGCCGCCTTCGCGAATCTCAGTGACACCTGCTTCGAGGCAAGTTCCGCAACGCACACGGTCGACGGGTTGCACCCGATGCGCGCAGCGAGCGCCACCTGCGTGAGCCCGGCCGACTCGCGCGACCTGCGAAGTTGCACCCCGAACGGCGCCCATCGTCCCGATGTTGGATCAATCTCCTTGCGGTTGACCATGGTTGCTCCAACTTGGATGGCCCGAAGGACAAGTCCAGATTCACTTCCGATGGTAGCCACTCGACAGCCAGCATGGACACATAACGTGAAACTCCAACTGCGGAGAGTTCCAATGAACCATGCCCCCACACCACCCAGAGACGACGATCCCCCCACCCACACCCACGGCTACGGTGTCCGCTTCGAGCCGGCCGCGCGGCTCTACCGGGTGCGCAACGAGCTCACCGGGGAGTGGAAGCGGGATGCCGACGGGGTGCTCTGCGGGTGGACGTCCTTCCTCAAGGCGGATGCCGCGTGGCGGGCGTTCCAGCCCCGGAGTTCGGAGGTGTCCGGCCGATGAGTTCCATCCTCACCCGGGCCACCGCCGATCAACGCCGCGCCGCCGCCGAGGCGTTCGACGACCTGCTCGCCGTACTGGCCCTCGCCGGGATCGTCCTCCCGTCCGCCGCCGTCGACTGGCGGGCCGGCCGTCTGACCGGCGCCGTCCTCATCGAACTCGGTGCCGCCCGGCCGGACGTCGTCCTCCGGCTCGTCGATCTCCTCCGGAAGGGCCTCCTCCATGAGCGACAGGAACGACGGAACCCGCCCCACCGGCCGTGAACTCCTTCGCCTCACCGCCCTGTTGGCCGCCTCCCTCACCTTCGCCACCGCCTGCTCCTGGCTGGTGCCGCACGATCATCCCGGCGAGCGTCGGCTCGTCTGGTGGATGTTCCTCGCCACCGCGTTCATCGCCGGCGGCAACCACCTCGACCGTCCCTGAACCACCGGAAGTCCCCATGCACATCACGCCCGAGCCCGTTCCCGCGCCCGCGCCCCGCCGCCCCCACGCCCTCGTCCTGCTCCGTGCTCCCGCCGGACGGCTCCTGCTCCTCAACCCCGTCCACGTCGACGGCCTGGTCCTCCCGGAGGGCCCGCCGAGCCCGACGAGCCGCCGCACCACGCCGCCGGCCGCCACCTGCTGGCGCAGACCGGACTGCACCGGCGGCCCACCATTCTCCTCGCCGTCGACTACGCGCCCGCCGACCGCTACCGCGAGCGCCTGACCCTGGTGTTCGACGGCGGACGCGTCACCGCCTCCGAGGTCGCCCGCATCACGCTCCCCGCCCCGAGCGTCTCCGGGCTGCTCGGCGTGCAGTTCATCGATCCGGCCGGGCTGGAGCGCCGGATGGCCCCGTCCCAGGCCGCCCGCACCCGCGAGGCCCTCGCCGGGCTGGGGCGGGCCGCCGCACCGCTCCTCGTCCACGGTCAACGGGCCGGGTCCGCCTGAACAGATAGCTGGAACGGTTCAACCGGCCCACGCCTGGTCACCGTCGACGAGTGACGGGCCCGGGCGGGGCGGAGGCCGTCCGGTCGCTGGTCCCGACTCCCCCGGCGAGGGACCCGGCCACGCCCTGCGCACGATTCGACGGAACAGCCCGCCGGCCAGCATGGAGCCATGCCCACATCCGGATCACCCACCGCTGCCGCCGCCCACAACAGCCCACCACTGCACGCCCGTTGGGTCGTCCGGGTCGCCCACATCACGGCCCTCACCGCCGTGCCGTCCGGGATCTGGCGGATCGCGATGGGACTCGGCATCCCGGTGGGATTCGACACCTCCGAGCTGAACGTCCCCGGCTGGTTCAGCGTCGTGTGCGTCGCGATGAGCCTAGGCGTCGAAGGCCTCGCCCTCCTCACCCTCGGCCTGGTCCGGCCGTGGGGCGAGGTGGTCCCGGGCTGGATCCCGCTCATCGGAGGCAAGCGCGTGGCGCCGCCGGCCGCCGTAATCCCGGCATCCCTCGGCGCAGCCGCCCTGATGCTTCTGACGATCCCCAACGCGCGCGGCTTCGGAGGCGCCCCGGGAGCCCCGACCGGAGCGGCCCTCGCCGTGATGAACGCCTGCTACGCCCCGCTGCTCCTGTGGGGCCCGCTGCTCGCGATCGTCACGTTCGCCTACCACCGGCGCCGCGTCCGGGGCGCGTCCTTCCGGCCTGCCGGAGTGCGCATCGAGTCGTGATCGTCGGAAGGTCCGGGGGATCTCTCCGGAGTCAACGTCGCTGACGACACGGCGGTCCTGCCATCGGGGCACCGGACGATTCGAGGCCGGTTTCTCACACGGGTGGCGCCCGGCCTTCACGGCCCGGGCGCCACCTGGAGGAGGCCGCATTACTTGCGGCCGCCGTCCTACTCCTCGTCGATCGGGCGCACGAACTCCAGCGTCCAGGTCTGCTGGAATTCGGGCTTGGGTACGGCAAGCTCGATCTGCTGTCCCCGGTGGCCGGCGCTCATGGCGAGGCCCTTCTCCGAAAGGATCTTGACGCCTCCGAGAACGGACTCGAAGGTGAACTTCGCCCAGTCGGAGCGCGGAACGCCGTTGACGAAGAGCTTGTCCTCGGCGACCACGAGACCGGCCGAATCATGCGCGGCGAGGCGGAGGACGTAGGGCGCCCCCGGGATCTGCTCGGCGGGCTCGATGGCCCACTCCTGCTCGATCGGAAGGGGGTTGAACCGGTCGACGATGACGGGCGCGCCATGCTGGACGGCGTACTCGGTCGCCGTCATCAGCGCACCCGGGCCGATGATGTGAGCGTGGATCTTGTAGATACCCGGCCTGATCGGGATCGGAGGCATAACAACTCTCCCTGGTTTCGAAGTACCCGGAGTGGTACTTTGCATGCCAACTCCACCACAGGACCGGCGCCGATCCGCAGGGAAATTCCCTAGGATTGAATAGGTCGTAAAATATCCAACCCGACCGGCATGTCGATGATTAGATCAGACCTTAATATGCCCATTTGACTTCGATCAGCTATCCCGATAACGCCAACCTCAGGGCCGAGGCCGAGCGCCATCACACCGGCAGGACGTCACCCCCTGGCAGCGGCGAACACGTCCTGGAGGATCCGGGACGCGACGAGGACCACCGGGTCCTCGCCGTCGTCCGGGCCGACCACGTCCGGCTCGTCAGCGGCGACGAGTTCCTCGAAGCTCCGACCGCTGAAGGGGCTCTCCCACGCAGCGGTTACGGGCTCGGCTCGGACGCCAGGATCAGGATCCACAGCCGGAGTGCTATCCGTACGGGTTGAGCGCCCGGAAGCGGACGGTGTCACTGCCACGGTCGAACCACAGCTTGGTGGAGCGGCCGTAGCCGTCGCGGTCGAGCTCGGGCGACCGGATCCACTGCGGGTTCTTCGGCCCCTCGCCCTTGAGCGGCTTCTCGAACCACAAGGAGAAGTCGGCGGCCGGCCCCTCGGAGACGAAGGCGTGGGCCGCCGTCAGCTCGGAGATCTTCCCCGGCGCCAACCGGGCGAGGCCCGAGATCACCAGCTCCGGCGACGGCATGCCCCGGTCGTTGTCCCGGCTGCTCACCCACTTGGCGTCAGTGAGCCGGCCCAGCGACGGGAACGCCTGCTCCAGCGGCGCCGTCTCGGTGTGCCAGTCCCCTTCGGCCCCGTTCGCCACCTGACTCACGGCCCACCAGACGGGCAGGACCGCCAGCCCCGCCCCGATCCCGATCAGCTTCCGTCGCTCCAAGGCGATCCCCCACACCTCTGATTCCGGAGGCACCTTATCCGGTTCGAGGTCCTCCACAAGGCCGCTGGACCTCCGGAGCGATCACCACCAGGTTCGGCGAGCGCCGCCACGTCCACCCCGGCACCATCGCCGCAGCCGCACGCGTTCGTCCACACATTCGCTACCCGGCCGCCGGAGTGCCGTGATCCACAACCGACGTGCAAAGCATCTTGGAGTTCCTGAGGTCCTGCGGCTGATCGAAGACCGCTCGGCCGCGTTCCGTGCCGCGATCGTGTCCGCCCCCGACCTTGACGTCCAGGTCCCGACCTGACCGGACTGGACGCTGCGCGAACTGGCGCAGCACCTCGGCGCCGGCCGCCGCCGCCAGGCCGCCATCGTCGCGGCGAGCCCGGGCACCGAGCCCCCGGCGAGGACGGACCCGAAGGGTGCCCCGACCGCACCCCGCGACCGCGAAGCCCTGGATGCCTGGCTCGCCGAGTCGACCGAGCTCATGCTCGACGCGATGCGTGAGGCCGGCCCGGACCGCGGCTACTGGACCTGGTGGGGCCGCTCGCAGGCCCCGGAGACCAGCGGAGCCGTGGCCCGGCACCAGATCCAGGAGATCGCCGTCCACACCTGCGACGCCCAACTCACCCAGGACGCCGCACAGCCGCTGCCGAAGGTCGTCGCGGTCGAGGGCGTCGACGAGTTCCTGACAACCGTCTCGGCGACGACCGTCCCCTGGCCGTTCAAACCGGCGACCATCGACCTGCACACCACCGAGGGCCGCTCCTGGCGCCCGACCCTCAACGCCGAAGGCGTCCGCTGCGACGACCTCTCCGCCGACACGGAGCCGGGCGACATGGCGATGCGGGGCGCAGCGAGCGAAAGCGGTGGACGGTGGATGCCGCGCAGGTCAGCTGAAGGTCGTGCCACGGCCTGTCAGTTGCCTGGACTAGGGTCGCACGCATGGCTGAGCCCTCCTTTCTGACCGCCGTCCGCGAGTCGTACGACACGGTCGCCGCCGATTACGTCGAACGCGTCCCGCCTCCAGCCGAGATGGACCCGCTGTCACGCGCGATGCTGGCGGGGTTTGCCGAACTGGTACGGACGGCCGGTCTGGGGCCGGTCGCGGACCTGGGATGCGGCCCCGGCCGCGTGACGGCGCACCTGGCCGGGCTGGGGGTGTCCGTCTTCGGCCTCGATCTGTCGCCGAAGATGGTCAAGCTGGCCCGGCACGCCTATCCGAACCTGCGGTTCACTGAGGGCTCGATGACCGCACTGGAGACGAGGGACGACGGGCTCGGCGGCATCCTGGCCTGGTACTCCACCCATCACACGCCCCCGCAGTGGCTGCCGGACGTGTTCGCCGAGTTCCACCGCACGCTCGCGCCCGGCGGCTATCTGCTCTGGGGAGACTATGTCGGCAATGAGCGGCTGCGGCCGACCCACGGCTTCGGCCGTCCGGTGTCCTACGAGTCGTACCTCCTGCCCCTGGACCACATGGTCGATCTGCTGGACCAGGCCGGACTCGTCGTCACCGCGCGACTGGAACAGGGGCCCGGCGGACTCGCGAACAGACCGCATGCCTGCCTCCTGGCCCGCAAACCCGAAACGGCCTGACGATGCTCGTTCCCGGGGTGAGGCCGCTCGGCTGGGCCGCCGACGATCACGGGGCGGGCGGTCACACCGCTGGGTTGAGAGGGCGGCCGCCCCAGCGGATTCCTTTCTCGCTGCGAAGGCGCGGAGCCCGTCCAACGCGGCCTGGAACGCCTGCGTCGTCTCCGGGCCCACCGACGGGGACGGCGTGACGTCCGTACCGTTCACGCAGTCCTCGACCACGGCGGCGTACCACAGCCACGCGCTTCTGCAGAGGCCCGTGCACCGGCCGAGTTCGTTGCCGAAGCCTGCCCACACATCCCTGGCCAGCCTGCCCTTGGTGCACGCCAGGAGGTGGTTCAGTTCAACGTAGGCGGCGATCAACTCGCCGGTCAGAGCCTTCCGATGGGCACCCGCGTGGCGGTGGGCCAGCACGTCGATGAACACGTCCACGACACTCGGCCCCCTCATCGCCCTTCGGCCGGTCGGCCGAACTCAACGCCCCTCGATGGAAAGCGTACTGACGCCCCGTCCCCATCTGCTCGCCGTACACTGACGGACATGGCATGCCGCATCAGTGAGCTGGTCATCGACTGCGTCGATCCGGAGCGGCTCGCCGCGTTCTGGAGTGACGTCCTGGGGTACGTCGAACTCGGGCGGGAGAGTGACGGGAGCATCGAGATCGGGCCGCCGGACGCCGGCTTCGGGGGGCCGCAGCCGACCCTCATCCTCAGCCCCAGCGACGACCCGCGAACGGGCAAGCTCCGGTTGCACATCGACGTCAACCCCACCGACCGCGACCAGGACGCCGAGCTGGAGCGCCTGCACGCCCTCGGCGCCAGGCCCGTCGACATCGGCCAGACCGGCACCGAGAACTGGCACGTCCTGGCCGACCCCGAGGGCAACGAGTTCTGCCTCCTCCACACCCGGCTCAAGGCTCTCTGACGGACGGAGCGCCCTCGCCCTCGCTCACCGGGCTGAACCATCCCGGCCGCACCTCGGTGAGCTGCGGCAGCGCGGAGGCGGCGGCGCGAAGGGCGTCCTGCTCGGGGACGTACGCCTCCGGCAGTCTCGACCCGTAGTACTGGAGTCGACAGGCGTCGAAGACGACCGCGCCCTGCACGGTGAAGTCCACGTCGACCACCGTCCCGTCGGGGCCGGAGAACCGGCAGCCATAGCCGTGCAGCTCGTACAGGTGGTCGCCGGCCACACCGGTCCGCGGGCGGCGACGGCCGAGGAGGTCCCGCGGGTGCGCGACCGGCGGGTCGTCCGCTCGCAGCGCGGTGGAGATCCCGGCGAGCGCCGCCAGGAAGTCGAGGACCAGCTCACGTTCCGTGGTCACCCGGCGCGGCCGGTGCGGCCCGAAGAGCGACGGATCGGCGCCGAGGTGCCATGCCTCGACACGGAGCAGCGCATCGAGGCCGGCCTCGGACCACCCGCTGAACCCGTTCTCGTACTCGGGGGCCAGACCGGTCACCGGGTCGAGCAGTTCGAGATCGTGACCGAACGCGTCGTAGAGCAGCGACGCGAACCGGCGGGGTGACAGCCGCCCGCACATCACCTGCCGGGCCAACGCCCGCGCGCCCGCCTCGTTCGCCTCCCGGCCGCCCGGCTCGTGCCACGGCAGGCCGAGCTCCGCGCACGCCTCCCGCACCAACCCGGGCACCCGGCCTTCGGGGTCGCCTCCCGCCAGCCCACCCAGCAGCCGCAGCGCCGGGCCGTCGAGCCCCTCGGCCAGCGCCTGCGCCGCGGCGTCGATCACATCGGCGGTCCGCAGACCGAGCCGGGCACCCCACAACGCCGCCGCCTCACGAAACCCGAACCCGGGACGAACGACAAGAGTCACCCACCCATGATCGCCCACCCTCGCCGGCCCTGACGCGAGAACATCCGAGTCGAAGTCGGCTGCCCGGCTTTCCCGGCCGCCGAACCCCTGTGCGAGAAGTCGGCCGGGCCGACTTCTCGCGCAGGAGCATGCGCGGGCAGGATTCGCGCCCAGCGCCGGAGTCGATCACTATGAGGCGGGTTCGGGGAGACCCGCCCGGCAATGGCCGTCCGTGTGCCAAACGGATGCTGACGCTCAGTCAAACTCCGAACGTCGGGGCGATGGCCGAGTACACGGACGGTTCCGGAGGGCCGGTAACGGGATGTTAACCGGACCCGCACAAGTCCACCCCGGATCCCGCTTTTACCGACCCGATACCCGTGTTTTACTGGGTCTTGACGCAGCACCAGGTTACCGGGGGGTCACCGACGGTCAGCGGCGTGCACGGGCTTCGCCGTGCCCCGACGGCGGTTCGTATCCGCCTCCCGACCGTGCCGGTGCCGGCGCCCGTTTGCCCGACCGACCGCCCGCCCCGGCACGTTCCCGTGCGAGGGGGCAGAAGGAGGCATCCCTATGGATCCGCTGATCGACCGTGCCCGCGCCTTCCCGCAGCGCGCCGGCAGAGCCGGCCGTGAACTCACCGGCCTGGCCGCCGGGCAGTCGCCGCTCGCGCTGTTCATCACCTGCTCCGACTCCAGAGTCGTGCCGACCCTGATCACCGGTTCCGACCCGGGCGAGCTGTTCGAGCTGCGCACGGCCGGCAACATCGTGCCGGAGTACCGCGCCGAGTCCGCCTCGGGCGAGACCGCGACCATCGAGTACGCGGTCGAGGTGCTCGGCGTGCGGGACATCGTGGTGTGCGGCCACTCGCACTGCGGCGCGGTCGGGGCGGTGGTCCGCGGGGACGACCTCAGCGTGGTGCCCGCCGTCCGCGCCTGGCTGCGCAACGCCGACCGGACGGCGCTGGCGGCCGCCGACGACACCGAGGTCTTCGACCCGACGGTGGCCGGCCCGGTGCAGCGGCACGTGCTCGCCCAGCTGGAGCGGCTGCGCGGCTACCCGGGGATCGCCCGGCGGCTCGACGAGGGCCGGATCGCCCTGCACGGCTGGTTCTACGAGATCCACACCGGCCTGGTGCTCTCGCACCGGCCCGAGTCCGGGGTCTTCCTCCCGCTGTGAGCGGCACCCGACCACACGACCGCCACCCTCCCGAGCATCCTCCCGAGGACCTGATGACCCGTCGTCCCGCCCTCCGGCCGGCCACCACCGCCAAGCCTCCGGGCGCCTCCACCAGGCTTCCGGGCGCCTCCGTCCTGCGCGCCGATTTCGCGGCCTCCCTCGTCGTGTTCCTGGTCGCCCTGCCGCTCTGCGTCGGCGTGGCGGTCGCCTCCGGCGTCCCGGCCGAACTCGGCCTGGTCACCGGCATCGTCGGCGGCCTGCTGACCGGGCTGCTGCCGGGCAGCAGCCTCCAGGTGTCCGGGCCCGCCGCGGGGCTGACCGTGCTGGTGTACGGCGCCGTGCAGGAGCACGGCCTGGCCACCCTCGGCGTGATCACCGCGGCGGCCGGGCTGCTGCAGATCGCCATGGGCGCGGCCCGGCTCGGCCGGCTGTTCCGGGCGATCTCGGTCTCGGTCGTGCAGGGCATGCTGGCCGGCATCGGGCTGGTCCTGATCGCGGGGCAGCTGTACGCGATGGCCGACACCAAGGCCCCGGCGGACGGCCTGGCCAAGCTCGCCGGACTCCCTCGCCTGCTGGCGGACACCCTGACCGGCGCCCGGACCCTCACGGCGGCCGCCGTGGGCGCGGGCACGGTCGCCGTCCTGGTGCTGTGGCCGCGGCTGCCGGAACGGGTGCGGGTGGTGCCCGCGCCGCTGGCCGCCGTCGCCGCGGCCACCGCCGCGACCGCGCTGTTCGGGCTGGACATCGCCAAGGTCGAGGTGGCCGGGCTGGCCGGGGTGATCGACGTCCCGGGGCTGTCCGACCTCTCGGCGCTCGGCAGCGCGAGCGTGCTGGGCACGGTGCTCGCGTTCGCGCTGATCGCCTCGGCGGAGAGCCTGTTCAGCGCGGCGGCCGTGGACCGGCTGCACGACGGGCCGCGGACCCACTACGACAAGGAACTGCTCGCCCAGGGCGTCGGCAACACGGTCTGCGGAATGCTCGGCGCGCTCCCGATGACCGCCGTGATCGTGCGCAGCGCGGCCAACGTCCAGGCGGGCGCGCGGACCAAGGCCTCGCGGGTCCTGCACGGGGTGTGGCTGCTGCTGTTCGCGGCGCTGCTGCCGGCGGCGCTGTCGGTGATCCCGCTGGCGGCGCTGGCCGGGGTGCTGGTGCACGCGGGGGCGAAGCTGGTGCCGGTGAAGTCCTTCGTCCCGCTGTGGCGGGCGCACCGCGGGGAGGCGCTGATCCTGGCGGTGACCGCGGTGGCGATCGTGGCGACCAACCTGTTCGAGGGGGTGCTGCTCGGCCTGCTGCTCTCGGTGCTGAAGACCGCGTGGGACACCTCGCACCTGCACGTGGAGGTCGAGGAGCGGCCGGACGGGGTGATCGAGGTGGTGTTGCTCGGCAACGCGACCTTCCTGCGGCTGCCGCGGCTGCTGGACGCCCTGGAGCGGCTGCCGGTCGACCGGATCGTCCACCTCGACCTGACCGGGCTGCGGCACCTGGACCACGCGTGCCGCAGCGCGCTGGAGACCTGGGAGGAGCGGCACAACCGGGCGGGCTCCGCCGAGGTGGTCCGGGTGCCGGTGGGGGCGGCCCGCGCCTGATCCCGGCCCTGATCCCAGCGCTGATCCCGGGCCTGATCCCAGCGCTGATCCGCTCCCGATCACGGGCGTTTCCGCGGCGGCGGGCGTGTGCGAACCGGGTTCACGCCCGCCGCGCGGGAGGATGCGGAGCGGCGGATCCCGGTCCGCCGTTCCCCCTCCGCACCCCGTCGCCGCCCAGGAGGCCCCACGTGACCACGTACCAGGTCGGATACTTCGTCGGCAGTCTCTCCGCCAAGTCCATCAACCGGATCCTCGCCGGGGCGCTGATCCGGCTCGCCCCGCCGGAGCTGCAGTTCCGGGAGATCCCGATCAAGGACCTGCCGCTGTACAACCACGACTTCGACACCGACTACCCGCCGGAGGGCCGGGCGCTCAAGGAGGCGATCGCCTCGGTGGACGCGGTGCTGTTCGTGACGCCGGAGTACAACCGGTCGATCCCGGGCGGGTTGAAGAACGCGATCGACTGGGCGAGCCGGCCGTGGGGGACGAACTCCTTCACCCACAAGCCGTCGGCCGTGATCGGCACCTCCCCGGGCAAGATCGGCACCGCGGTCGCCCAGCAGAACCTCCGCTCGGTGCTCAGCTTCTGCAACTCGCCGCAGATGAACGCCCCGGAGGCGTACATCCAGTTCACGCCCGGCCTGTTCAACGACGCGGGCGAGGTGACCGACCCGGCGACGCAGCGCTTCCTCGCGGATTTCATGGCGGATTACAAGACGTTCGTCGAACGGGTGCTCACCGTCCTCCCCCGGCAGTAGCCCGAACCCGGTACGGGCGGCTCGCGTCGCGACGCCCGTACGACACCTTCGCCGGCCCCGGCGGGCCGGTTCACCCCTGGCCCGCCGGGGCCGCGGCGTGTCCGGGCGGCCCGGTGGGTCCGGGAGCGTCCCGCGGCCGCGGGCCGGGTTACTTCCGCTCCGAGAGTTAATCCGCGCCGCGGGCGGCCGACAAGGGCGGATGCGGCGACGAAGCGCTCCCGCCATCCGCCCGCCATACCCGGAAACACCGCGTCACACGGTCGCAACACCCGTTCCCACCAGGCGAATCGGCGATTGACAGCGGGCCTCCGGCTTCAGCACGATGAGCCCCGAGCCCGCTCCCAGCAAGCCGGAAAGGAGGGCTCGATGATGACCGCCGTTCGCCGTCCTTCCGCCCCTGCCTGTCGCCCCGGCTGTCGCCGCTGCCGCCGCTCGTTCACCCGCTGACCCGTCCGGTACGGCGCCGTACCCGGCGCTGAACCCGACGCTCGGCGCCTCCCTCGCCACGGCCGCAGCGCGCATCCTGCCGCACCCCGACCGTGCCGCATCCGGCCGTGCCACCGCGTCCGCCGCTCCGCCGCTCCGCGGTACCGCCGTGCCCCGAGCCGGCCGGCACCGCCAGGCGACCGCGCCCTGTCCCACCCCTGCCCTCCCTGCCCCTGACCGTTCCCGTTCCCGTTCCCGTTCCCGTTCCCGTTCCCGTTCCCGTTCCCGTTCCCGCTCCACGTGACCAGCGAAAGCCGAGGTATCGCCATGACCACCGCCCCGCTCACCGAACTGCGCACCACCCCCGCCGCCGGCCGGATCGGCGCGATCGTGCACGACGTCCGGCTCCGCGGCGACCTGCCCGCCGGGACCGTCGAGGCCGTCGAGGCCGCGCTGTACCGCCACAAGGTGCTGTTCTTCCGCGGCCAGGAGCACCTGGACGACGCCGGGCAGGAGGCCTTCGCCCGGCTGCTGGGCCACCCGGTCGGCCACCCGACCGTGCCCAGCGCGGACGGCCGGTACATCTTCGAGCTGGACGCCACCAAGGGCGTGCGCGCCAACAACTGGCACACCGACGTGACCTTCGTGCCGTCCTACCCGAAGGCGTCCATCCTCCGTGCCCTGGAGCTCCCGCCGGCCGGCGGCAGCACCGTCTGGGCCAACACCGTGGCCGCGTACGAGGATCTGCCGCAGCCGCTGAAGGTGCTCGCGGAGAGCCTGCGCGCCGTCCACACCAACGACTACGACTACGCGGCGAGCCTGGCGCTGCGCCCCGAGCTGGCGGAGAACCGGGAGATCGCCGAGCTGTTCCGCCAGGTGTTCGTCTCGACCGCGTTCCGCACCGAGCACCCGCTGGTCCGGGTGCACCCGGTGACGGGCGAGCGGACGCTGCTGCTCGGCTCGTTCGCGCAGCGCATCCAGGGCGTGTCCGGCGCCGACAGCCGGGCACTGATCGCCCTGTTCCAGCGCTACGTCGAGCGGCTGGAGAACACCGTTCGCTGGGAGTGGCAGGTCGGCGACGTGGCGATCTGGGACAACCGGGCGACCCAGCACTACGCGGTGAACGACTACGGCGACGAGCCGCGCCTGGTGCGCCGGATCACCCTGGACGGCGACCTGCCGGTCGGCGTGGACGGGGTGCCGAGCCGTCTGCTGGAGCCGTCCGACCCGCCGCGCGTGGCCGGTCTGGTGCCCGCCGAGGAGCTGGAGGCCGCCGCCCGCGAGGAGGCCGCCGAGGCCGCCGGCCAGGCCTGATCAAGCCTGACCAGCCCCCCCCCCCCGAGAGGCCCCCGATGCCCACCGACCACCTCGCCCCCCGCCCCGGGGACGATCGCCGGGACGTCAACGCCGCCACCGTGCTGCGCACCGTGCTGGACCACGGGCCGATCGCCCGCAGCCGGGTCGCCGCGCTCACCGGGCTCAGCCCGGCCGCGGTGTCCCGGCAGGTGGTCGACCTGGTGCGGCTGGGACTGCTCTGCGAGCGGCCGGAGTTGGCCGCCTCCTCGGGCGTCGGCCGGCCACAGCGGCCGGTGGACGTCGACACCGGGCGGCTGGCGGTGGCCGGGGTGCACCTGGGCCTGCCGTACACCACGCTCTCGCTGCTGGACCTGCGCGGGAACGTGCTGCTGCGCGAGGAGTTCGGCAACCGCGGCCGGACCGGGACGGCCGTGCTGCGGCCGGTCCTGGAGCGGCTGCCGCGCTTCCTGGCGGGCGCGGCGGCCGGCGGCCGTACGGTGGTCGGGCTGGGCGCGGTCTCGGGTGGTTCGGTGGACCCGACGCGTGGGGTGACGGTCAGCCATGTTCCGCTCCGGTGGCGCGAGGTGCCGCTGCGCGAGCTTCTGGAGCGGGCCACCGGGCTGCCGGTGCAGGTGGACAACCACGCCCGGGCGCTGGCGCAGTCGGAGATCCTCTTCGGGCGTCCGGCTGCGCGGGGCGGCCTGGTCCAGCTGTTCGTCGGCCATGTGGTGGACGCGGCGCTGGCGGTCGGCGGCCGGGTGCACCTGGGGCCGCGGTCGGCGACCGGTGACCTGGCGCACCTGCGGGTCTCCGGCAGCCGGGCGCTGTGCGGGTGCGGCCGGCGGGGCTGTTTCGTGGCCGCCGCCTCGGACACCGCGCTGTTCGAGGCGGCGGCCGCCGCCGGCGTCATCGACGCCCCCGACCGCTTCAAGCTGATCGCCGCCGTCCGGGCCGGCGATCCCCGGGCCGACCGGATGGTGCTGCGGCGCTCCCGGATGATCGGCGAGATGGTGGCCCTGCTGGCCGACGTGGTGAACCCCGATCTGGTGGTACTCACGGAGACCTTCGCCACCCTCGACGCCCGGTACCTGGACGCCGTGCGCGCCGAGGTCCGCCGTCGCTCGCACCTCGCCCGCGACCCGGAGTGGGACCCGCAGTCCGTGGTCGTCCAGCAGCGCGGCGCCGACGCCCTCGCGGCCGCCGCCGGCGCGGCGGTGCTCGGCGCCCTGTACGCGAGCCCGCTGCGCACCGTCCGCCCCTGCGCCCCCTCCCCCCGAACCCAATCCGACACCCCGAAGGTGCTCCTGCCATGACCTGGAACGGCCCCGCCACCAGCCCCACCGACCCGTCGTCCCCCTCCCGCCTCTCCCGCCGGAACCTGCTGCGCGGCGGCCTGGCCGGAGTCGGCCTGCTCTCGCTCGCCGCCTGCCGTTCGGCCGCGGACACGGCGGGCACGGCCGCGGACGGCGCCGGCGCCTCGGCCACCCCGCGTCGCGGCGGGGTGCTCCAGGTGTCCGCCGGGATCGACGTCACGCCGAGCCTGCTGTTCGCGGTGAGCGCCAACACCCTGGTGCAGCGGCTCGTCTTCAACACCCTGACCCGGTACGACGACCGGCTGCGGCCGCAGCCCGAGCTCGCCACCTCCTGGCAGCTCGCCGCGGACGGCCTGAGCATCACGCTCAAGCTGCGCGAGGACGTCCGGTTCCACAGCGGCCGGAGGTTCACCGCCGACGATGTGGTGTTCGCCGTCAAGAACCTCCAGAACCCGGCCCGCTCGGCGCAGTTGAGGGCGACCGCGGCCGCCGTCACCGACTTCCGCAAGAACGGCGACCACGAGCTGACGCTGGTCCTGGCGCACCCGGTCAGCAACCTCTTCGACCTCTTCGAGTTCATGATCATCCCGGACGCGGCCACCGTGGAGGAGGCCGTGGCCGGCACCAAGCTGATCGGCACCGGCCCGTTCACCTTCACCGAGCGCAAGCCCGGCACCTCGATCAGCCTCGCCCGCAACGACGCGTACTGGAACCCCGGCCGCCCCTACCTGGACGGGGTGGAGATCCGGATCATCCCCCAGGCCGAGGCCCACCTGTCCGCGCTGCGCACCGGCCAGAGCCAGCTCGCCTACGACCTGCGTGGCAAGGACGTCGCCACGCTCAAGAACGACCCGCAGTTCCGGATCGCCGAATACGCCACCGGGTCCGGCGCCTACTACATCGGCGCCGACCTGACCGCCGAGCACGTCTCGGACAAGCGGGTACGGCAGGCCATCGCCTGGGCGGTGGACCGCGAGCGGCTGGTGCAGCAGGCGCTCGGCGGGTACGGGCAGGTCTCGGCCACCCCGTGGCCCCGCTCCTCCCCCGCCTGGACCGAGGCCGGCGCCACCCACTACCGCCACGACCCGGCCAAGGCGAGGGAGTTGCTCAAGCAGGCCGGACTCACCGGGATCACCCTGCCGTTCGGCCACTCCAACACCCCCGGCGGCACGGCGATCGCGCAGATCCTGCAGTACGACCTCAAGCAGGTCGGCATCGAGACCGTGCTGCAGCCCACCGACTCGGCCACCATGCAGAAGCAGCTCATCTCCCAGACCATGCCGGCCCTCTGGACGCTCAGCCACGGCTTCGCCCAGCTCAACCCGGCCACCCTGGCGGTCAGCGCGTACCCGTTCAACGAGGCGCGCAACAGCTCGCACTTCTCCTCCCCCGCCTACACCGACATCGTGCAGCGGGCCTGGAAGCGGCCGGACGCCGACAGCGCCGAGGCGAAGGCGCTCTACCAGCGGATCACCGACGTGCTGCTGGACGAGGAGTTCGTGATCGACCTCGCCATCGGCGGCCTGGTGGAGGTGGCCGGCGCCAAGGTGCGCGGCGCCACCCTCAACAAGTTCGGCTACCTCACCCTCGACGACGCCTACCTGACGGCCTGACCCATGCGCCCCTACCTCCTCAAACGACTGCCGTCCGGGCTGCTGGTACTGGTCCTGGCCTCCTTCGCGGTCTTCCTCATCCTGCGGCTGATCCCGGGCGACCCGGCCACCTCGCTGGCCGGACCGGACGCCGGACCGGAGACCGTCGCCGCGGTCCGCGCCCGGCTCGGCCTCGACCGGCCCCTGGCCGGCCAGTACCTCTCCTGGCTCGGCGACCTGCTGAGCGGCGATCTAGGGCCCAGCTACGCGATCGGCGGGCAGGTCGCCGACCTGATCGCCGACGGCGCCGCCGCCACCGTCGAACTCACCCTCGCCGCCCTGCTGCTGGTGGTGCTGATCGCCGTCCCGCTCGGCGTGATCGGCGCCACCACCCAGCGCCGGCCGGCCTCGGCGGCCGTCCGGGCGATCACCACGGCCGTGCTCGCGGTGCCGCCCTTCGTCACCGGGGTGCTGCTGGTCCTGCTGTTCGCGGTGACCCTGCGGCTGCTGCCCGCCGGCGGCCACGAGTCCCTGCTGACCGCCCCCGACCTGGCGCTGCAGTATCTGGCGCTGCCCGCGCTCTGCCTGGCCCTGCCCAGCGCCGCGATCCTCGCCCGCTACCTCAAGGACGGGCTGGAGCGGGCGCTCGCCGAGGACTACGTCCGGACCGCGACCGCGCTCGGCGTCTCCCGGCGGCGGATCGTCTGGCGGCACGCACTGCCCAACGCGCTGCCGCCCGCCGTCACCGTGCTGGGCCTGCAGATCGGCCAACTCCTCGGCGGCGCCGTCCTGGTGGAGGCGATCTTCGCCTGGCCCGGGCTCGGCCAGCTGGTCGAGACGGGCGTGGTCCGGCGGGACTACCCGCTGGTGCAGGACCTCCTGCTGCTGCTCGTCGCCGTCCACGTCATCGTCCAGCTGCTCACCGACCTGGTGTACGCGTGGCTGGACCCCCGGATCAGGTGGGAGTGACCCCGATGACCGCCACCACCGCCACCACGACCCCGGCACCCGCCACGGCCACGGCTCGCCCGCGCAACCCCTACCTGGCCGCGCTCTCCGGCGGGCTCGGCCTGACCGGGCTGGCCCTGGTCGGCCTGGTCGCGCTCGCCGGGCTGCTCGCCCCGGTGCTCACCGACCGGGACCCCACCGCGCAGGGCCCGCTGGCCCTCGCCGGGCCGAGCGCCGAGCATCCGTTCGGCACCGACGACCTCGGCCGCGACCTGTTCAGCCGGGTGCTGCACGGCATCTCCACGGACCTCGCGATCGCCTTCACCGCCGTACCGTTGGGCGCCCTGCTCGGCTGTGCGCTGGCCCTGCTCTCGGCCTCCTCGCGCTGGGCCGACCTCGCCGTGCAGCGCGCCTTCGACCTGCTGCTGGCCTTCCCCGGGCTGATCCTGGCGATCGCGGTCACCGCCGTCCTCGGCCCCGGCCGCTGGCCCGTGCTGATCGTGATCGTGCTCGCCGAGATCCCTGGCTTCGGACGGCAGTTGCGGGCCGGGATCCTGGTCCAGCGCGAGCGCGAGTACGCCCTGGCCGCCCGGGTCGGCGGCGCCTCCCGGGCCCGGGTGCTGCTGCGCCACGTGGTGCCGAACGCGATCGACCCGCTGATCGTGCAGAGCGCCGTCGCCCTGTCGATCGCCGTGTTCATCGAGGGCGCGATGAGCTTCCTCGGCTTCGGGGTCCGCCCGCCCGAGCCCACGCTCGGCTCGATCCTCAGCCAGTCGATGGCCTACCTGTCCACCCACCCCACCTTCGCGGCCGCCCCGCTGATCGCGGTCACCGCGTTGGTGCTCGGCCTCACCCTGATCGCCGAGGCCCTGAACCGGGGGATCCGCCGATGAGTACCGTCCTCGAAGTCCGCGACCTGACCGTCGGGTTCGACGGCGCCACCGCCGTCGACGGGGTCTCCTTCGACCTCGCCCCGGGCGACAGCCTCGGGGTGGTCGGCGAGTCCGGCTCCGGCAAGTCCACCACCGCGCTGGCGCTGCTGCGGATGCTCCCGCCCGGAGGGCGGATCACCGGCGGCGGCGTCCGGCTGGACGGCCGCGACCTCGCCGAACTCCCCGAGGAGGAGCTGCGGGCCGTCCGGGGCCGGCGGATCGCCATGATCTTCCAGGACCCGATGTCCTCGCTCAACCCGGTACTCACGATCGGGCGCCAGCTGGACGAGGCGCTACGGGCGCACGCCGGCCGGACGGACGGCCCACGGGCGGACGGCTCCCGGCCGCACGGCTCCCGGCCGGACGGCCCACGGGCCGCACGGGCGGCCCGGGCCGCGCGTTCCGTGGAACTGCTGGACCTGGTGGGCATCCCCGACGCCGCCGCCCGGCTGCGCGACCACCCGCACCAGTTCTCCGGCGGCCAGCGCCAGCGCATCATGATCGCGCTCGCCCTGGCCAACGAGCCCGACGTGCTGGTCGCCGACGAGCCCACCACCGCGCTCGACCCGACCGTCCAGCGGCAGATCCTGCGGCTGCTCGCCCGGATCAACCGCGAGACCGGCACCGCCCTGGTCGTCATCAGCCACGACCTCGGCGTGATCGCCCGCACCTGCCGCCGGGTGCTGGTGATGAAGGACGGCCGGGTGGTCGAGCACGGTCCGACCGAGCGGGTCCTCGGCGCACCGCGGCACCCGTACAGCAGGCGCCTGCTGGCCGCCGTACCCCGGCTGGAGACCCCCTCCACCGCGGCCGCCAACAGCACCCCGGGCGAGCGGCCGATCCTCGCCGTACGCGGGCTGCGCAAGACGTACGGGCCGCGCCGACGCCGGGTGACCGCGCTGGACGGCGTCGACCTGGAGCTGTACCCGGGCGAGACGCTCGGCCTGGTCGGCGAGTCCGGCTCCGGCAAGTCCACCCTCGCCCGGGCGCTGGTCCGGGTGCACGCCCCTTCGGCGGGCGAGATCCTGTTCCGCGGCGAGGAGTTGGCCCGGGCCGGCCGGGCCGCGCGACGGGAGATCCAGATGGTCTTCCAGGACCCGTACTCCTCCCTCAACCCGCGGATGACCGTGGGGCGGATCCTCGCGGAGCCGCTGATCGCGCACGGCCTCGGCGACCGGGCCACGCGGGCGGCCCGGGTGGCCGAACTGCTGGAGCGGGTCGGCCTGGACCCGGCGGCGGCCGACCGGCGGCCCGGGGCCTTCTCCGGCGGACAACGCCAACGCATCGGCATCGCCCGGGCGTTGGCTCCGGAGCCGAGCGTGCTGATCTGCGACGAGCCGGTCTCCGCACTGGACGTCTCGGTCCAGGCCCAGGTCCTCGACCTGCTCGCCGAGCTGCAGCGCGAGCTCGGCCTCGCGGTGCTCTTCATCGCCCACGACCTCGCGGTCGTACGCCAGGTGAGTCACCGCATCGCCGTGATGCACGGCGGCCGGATCGTCGAGACCGGGCCCGCCGACCGCGTCGCCACCGCGCCCGCACACCCGTACACGGCCGAACTCCTCGCCGCCGTCCCCCACTTGGGCACTCACGAGGCCGACCCGACCGACGGCCCAACCACCGACGGCCCAACCACCGACGGCCGCACCGCCGACACCCTCGGCGGCGAAGGCCGCAGCACCGACCACCGGACCACCACCGCACGCGACACCGCCCGGAGCGCCGTATGACCGACCACCCCGCAGACCACGCGGACCCCACCACCGCGTCCACCGCCGCCGCGACCCCACAGGACCCGGCCCGCCGGGACCCGTACCAGGGCTTCCCCGGGACGGTCGGCCGCACCTTCGCCGAGTCCACGCCCGCCTGGCCGGCCCGCACCCGGCCGCCGAAGGGCGCCCCCAACATCGTGGTCGTGCTGATCGACGACATGGGTTACAGCGACATCGGCCCGTTCGGTTCCGAGATCCCCACCCCCACCCTGGACCGGCTCGCCGAGCAGGGCGTCAAGCTGGCCAACTACCACACCATGCCGCTCTGCTCCCCCGCCCGCGCGGCCCTGCTCACCGGCCTCAACCCGCACCGGGTCGGCTACTCCTTCGTCGCCAACGCCGACCCCGGATTCCCCGGGTACGGCATGGAGGTGGCCGACGACATCCCCACCCTCGCCGAGCTCCTGCACGACCAGGGCTACGCCACCTACGCCGTCGGCAAGTGGCACCTCACCCGCGACTCCGCCTCCAACGCCGCCGACGACCGGGCCAACTGGCCGCTGCAGAAGGGCTTCGACCGCTACTACGGCGTGCTGGAGGGCCTCACCAGCCTCTTCCACCCGCACCAACTCGTCCGCGACAACAGCCCCCTGGACATCGACGAGTTCCCGGACGGCTACTACTACACCGACGACCTCACCGACCAGGCGATCGCCATGGTCACGTCGCTTCGCGCGCACGACGCAGAGAAGCCGTTCTTCCTCTACCTCGCCCACAACGCCGTGCACGGCCCGCTCCAGGCCAAGCCGGAGGACCTGGAGCGCCACCGGGGCCGCTACGACGGCGGCTGGGACGAGCTGCGCGCCGCCCGCTTCGCCCGCCAGCTCGCCGCCGGCCACTTCCCGCCCGGCACCGAACTGCCCGAACGTAACTCGGAGGCCGGTCACGATGTCGGCCCCTGGGACGAACTCGACGAGCCCCGACGGAAGTTGTACGCCCGCTACATGGAGGTGTACGCGGCCATGGTCGACAACGTCGACCAGAACCTCGGCCGGCTCACCGACACCCTGGCCGCCCTCGGCGAACTCGACGACACCATCATCCTGTTCACCTCCGACAACGGCGGCACCGGCGAGGGCGGACCCGAGGGCACCCGCAGCTACTTCAGCCGCTTCGTCCACCACCCGAACCTCCCGTCCGACTGGAACCCCGACGTCGAGCGGGAGATCGAGCTGATCGGCGGCCCGCGCAGCCTGGTGCACTACCCGCGCGGCTGGGGCATGGCCTCCAACACCCCGTTCCGGTTCTACAAGGGCCAGACCTACGCGGGCGGCGTCCGGGTCCCCTTCGTGCTCTCCTGGCCGGCCGGCCTGCCGCGCGCCGAGGGCGACGACGGCGTGCGCACCCAGTACCAGTACGTCACCGACCTGGTCCCCACGCTGCTCGAACTCGCGGGTCTGCAAAGGCCGGAGACCCGTCACGGCCGCACCGTGCAGGAGCTCGACGGCGTCAGCTTCGCCCCGGTCCTGCGCGCGCCCGACGCCCCCGGCACCCACCCCGAGCAGTACTGCGAGATGACCGGCAACCGCAGCTACTACCGCGACGGCTGGAAGCTGGTCACCCTGCACCGCTTCGGCGCGCCCTACGACGACGGCGAATGGGCGCTGTACGACCTGCGCACCGACCCCACCGAGATCCACGACGTCGCCGTCGAACACCCCGATCTGGTCAAGGAGTTGGCCGCGGCCTGGGAGGCCGCCGCCTGGCGCGACGGAGTCTTCCCGCTGGCCGACGGCAGCGGCGCGCTCGCCCTGCGCGGCCCGGAGGACGACCGGCTGCGCCGGCCGCTCACCCTGCTCGCCGGCACGCCCGAACTGGAACGCTACCGCTCGTCGCGGCTGATCTCCTTCCGCTCCTTCACCGTCGACGTCCGGCTCGACGCCCACGGCCCCGACGACCGGGGCGTGCTGGTCTCTCACGGCGACCAGGGCGGCGGCTACAGCCTCCGGGTCGAGGACGGCCGGCTGCGGTTCGCCTACAACGAGTACGGCGGGCTCCACGAGGCCGACGGCGGTGAACTCGCCCCGGGCGCGCACACCGTGACGGTCGAGGCGACCGCGGTGGCCGATCTGAAGTGGGAGTTCCGCCTGCTCGTCGACGGTGTCCCGACCGGCCGGCTGGGCCCGGTGCACCAGCTGATCGGCATGGCGCCGTTCCAGGGCATCAGCGTCGGGATCGACCGCAAGTCCCCGGTCTCCTGGCCGGTGTACGAGCGCCACCGCACCTTCCGCTACACCGGCGGCCTGCACTCGGTCACCTACCGGCCGGGCGCTCCGGCCCCGTACGACCCGGAGACGGTGGCCCGCGCCCTGCGCGAGGCGGCGGCCGCCTTCGAGTGATCCATCGCGCACCCGTGACCCGGCGCGACCGCCCCCGCGCCGGGTTACGCTCGCGCGGGACCAGAAGACGAGTGACCGAGGGGGACCGATGATCGGCGAACTGCTGCCCGCGAGCGTGGTGAGCGAGGTGGCCTACCAGGACGTGCCGCAGGCCCGGCTGGAGCCGGCCGAGGAGCTGGCGGTGGCACGGGCGGTGGAGTCCAGGCGGCGGGAGTTCGGCACGGTCCGGCACTGCGCCCGCACCGCGCTCGGCCGCCTCGGGGTGGCCTACCGTCCGCTGGTGCCCGGGCGCCTGGGCGCGCCGAGCTGGCCGGACGGGGTGGTGGGCAGCATGACCCACTGCGCCGGGTACCGGGCCGCCGCCGTGGCGCGCACCGGCGACCTGCACTCGCTGGGCGTCGACGCCGAGCCGGACGAGCCGCTGCCGGAGGGCGTGCTCGGCACCATCGCCCTGCCGTCCGAGCGCGAGCAGGTCACCGCGCTGCTGGCGACGGACCGCCAGGTCTCCTGGGACCGCCTGCTGTTCAGCGCCAAGGAGGCGGTGTACAAGGCGTGGTTCCCGCTGGCCGGGCAGTTCCTGGACTTCTCGGAGGCCGAGCTGAGCCTGGCGCCCGACGGCACCTTCCGCGCCCGGCTGCTGGTGCCCGGCCCCACCGTCGACGGCCGGCCGCTGGAGGGGTTCACCGGCCGCTGGGCCACCCGCGACGGGCTGCTCGCCACGGCGATCGCCGTCCCGCGCGGGTAGGTCTCAGCCCACCACGTCGGAGAGGCGGACGAAGCGCCGGCCCGCCGCGAGCAGCGCGGGCAGGGCCGTGGCGACGCCGCGCGCGGTGCCGCCGCCCGGGTGGTTGAGGTGCCCGATCACGATCGCGCCCGGCGGCGCGGCCGCCACCTCGCCGTGCACCTGCGCGGCGGTGAAGGTCGCGCCTCCGTCCCCGTTGACGGTGAACCCGGCGACCCGCTGCCCGAGCCCGGCGACGATCCGGGTGGCGACCTCGTCGTAGTGGGCGGTGCCGGAGCGGAAGAACCGGGGCGGCCGGCCCAGCAGGGCGGTGAGCTTCGAGGTGTTGCCGACGATCTCGTCGTACACCTCGCCGACGTCCCGGGTGCCCGCGATGCCGTACGCGGAGCGGCCGGTCACCGAGAGCGGGCGGTGCGCGGTGCCGTGGTTGGCGATCTCGAACAGCGGGTCGGCGGCGAGCCGCTCGAAGGCGGCGGGGTTGGCGTCGATCCAGCGCGCGTTGAGGAAGAGCGTGGCGGGCACCGCGTGCTCCCGCAGGAGGGCGATCAGCTCGGCGTCGTAGCCGCTGCCGCCGGGGCCGCCGCAGGCGTCGAAGGTGAGCGCGAGGGCCCGTTCGCCGTCCGGCAGCCGGGTGGCCACGCCGGGCACCTCCAGCCCCCAGCACTCCGGCGTCAGGCCCCCGTACCCGGCCACCACCGCCGCGCGGCCCAGCAGCGGCGGCCGGGCAGGGGCGGACGCCGGTGCGGGCACGGACGTGACGGACGGGGGCAGGGCGGACGAGGACGCGACGGACGAGGCCTCGGTGGACGGCGGAGCGGCTCCCGAGAGAGCCGGGGACGCGGGCGCCCCGGGTCGCGAGCAGCCCGCCAGCGCTCCGCCGGCCGCCACCGCCAGCACCCTCCGCCGGGTCAGCGCCACGCCAGCCTCCCTACCGCCCCATGGGCCCAGACTTTCAGTACGACAAGCCGATCATCCGCTCAACCCTCCCCACTCCACCCCCGTCGTTACCCCCGCCACCGCCCCCGGCTCCCCGATTCGGCCGATACCCGTGGCGCTCGGCTCACCGGCGGTTCACGAACGGTTCACCGGCGGGGGTAGGCACCCCGGGCCCGCTCCGCCCGCCGAAACCCCGCACCCCCGCACACTCGCCCCCCGCGCCCGAGCCGCGAGCCCCGACCCCGGAGGACCCGATGACCGAGGAGCACACCGCACAGCCGCCCGCCGACCGCGCCCCCTGGCGGACCACCGCCTCGCTGGCCTGCCACGTCCGCGCGGAGGTGCGCAGGCCCCGGTCGGACGGCTCGCCGGGCCGGGGCAACGCGATGGGCCCGGAGCTGCCCCGGGGCCCGATGGCCGCGCCCACCAACCCGATCACGCTGGGCGGCGAGGAGGGGTGACGCGGAGCCCGCGGGGCGGTGGCCGGGAGGACTGCGGCCACCCGTTTGGACTAGGTTGATCTCCGTCACGAGCGACCCGGCCGGCGGTGGGCCCGATCGTCCCCGCCCGGCCGTGCGTGCACGTCCGACCGTCCGTCCCGGCCCTCGAAGGGATCAGCAGCTGTGAACCGAACGACCGAGGGTGGGCCGGGGGCGGCGGGGCGGGGCGCACAGGTCGGCGGCGGCCGGGGCGCGGGCGGTGTGATCGTCCTCACCGGTCCGCCCGGGGCCGGGAAGAGCACGGTCTCGCCGCTGCTGGCCGACGGGCTGTTCCCGAGCGTGCACCTGCACACCGACGACTTCTGGTCGGCGATCCGGCAGGGCTTCGTCCCGCCGTACCTGCCGCAGGCGCACCGGCAGAACGGCACGGTGATGACGGTGATCGCGCAGGCCGCGTTCGGCTTCGCCTCGGGCGGCTACCAGGTGGTCGTGGACGGGGTGGTCGGGCCGTGGTTCCTGGACGCCTTCCGGCGCGAGGCCCGGGCGACCGGCTCGGCGCTGCACTACGTGGTGCTGCGGCCCGACCTGGACACCACCCTGGGCCGGGCCACCGGGCGCGGGCCGGACGCCCTGACCGACCCCGACCCGGTGCGCGACCTGCACGGCCAGTTCGCCGACCTCGGGGCGCTGGAGCGGCACGCCGTGGACAGCTCCGGGCTGGACGCGCCCGCCACCGCGTCGGCCGTGCTGGACGGGCTGCTGCGGGGGGCGTACCTGCTCAGTTGGTGAAGCCCTGCCCGCGGGACGTCAGGCGCCGACCGTCCCGTCGACGCCCTCGCGCAGGAAGTCCGCGTGGCCGTTGTGCCGGGCGTACTCGTGGATCAGGTGCAGCATGACCAGCCGCAGCGACACGTCGGCGTTCCAGCGGGGCTGGTGGCCGGTGACGTCCAGGGAGGGCGCCTCGCGCTCGATCCGGCGGGCGTGCTCCACCTCCTCCTCCCAGGCGGCGAAGGCCTCCTCTCGGGTGCAGCCGGTGGGGTCGTACGCCGCCTGGTAGTCGCCGTCCTCGGGGGACCAGCGCAGCGGCAGGTCCTGCTTGTCGATCACCCGCCGGAACCAGGTCCGCTCGACCTCGGCCATGTGCCGCACCAGCCCGAGCAGGCTGAGCGTGGACGGAGGGCTGGCGGCGAGGCGCAGCTGCTCGTCGGTGAGGCCCTCGCACTTCATGGCGAGCGTGGCCCGGTGGAAGTCGAGGTAGGCGCGCAGGGTCTCGCGCTCACCGCCGGTGAGCGGCGGGGCGGGGCGTTCGTCGGTCACGGGGCGCTCCTCGGCGTTCTCTTGTCGACGGTCCGTCAATCACCGTACCGGCCCGGCGCAACCGGTTTCCGGCGCGGGCGCGGCCGTCGGCACCGCACTGTTGCGCCCACCGGCATCGCACGGTCCCGTCCGCCGGCGCCGTACGGGCCCGTGCGTCCGATCGCGCGGGCCCGTTCGCCCGGCCGCGTGATTCCGCTCGGCCGGGCGAACGGCAGCGTTCGCCCGTTCGGACGCGGACGGCGTGGAGTTCCCGGCCGATGGGCGGATCGTGGAGGGGGAACACTGCCCGCTCGCACGAGGGATGGACACCATGAAGCTCGCCAAGGTCACCGCCGCGGCCGTCACCGCGCTCGCGCTGTCCCTCACCGCCGCCGCCTGCGGGGACGACGACGGCGGTTCGGGCGGCGGGAGCGCCACCACCGGGGGCGGCGGGGAGAAGATCACCGTCGGCATCAAGTACGACCAGCCGGGCATCGGGCTGAAGACCCCGGACGGCCAGTACACCGGCTTCGACGTCGACGTGGCCACCTACGTCGCCAAGCAGCTGGGCTACGAGCCCGGCGACATCGTCTTCAAGGAGGCCAAGAGCGCCGACCGCGAGACGCTGCTCCAGCGCGGCGACGTCGACTTCATCGCCGCCTCCTACTCGATCACCCCCGCCCGCTCGGAGAAGGTCGACTTCGCCGGCCCGTACCTGCTGGCCCACCAGGACGTGCTGATCCGGGCGGACGACACCAGCATCACCAAGCCCGAGGACCTGAACAACAAGAAGCTCTGCTCGGTCACCGGCTCCACCTCGGCGCAGAACGTCAAGACCAAGATCGCGCCCAACGCCCAGCTCCAGGAGTACGGCGGCTACTCGGAGTGCCTGACCGGTCTGGAGAACAAGGTCATCGACGCGCTGACCACCGATGACTCGATCCTCGCGGGCTACGCCGCGCAGGAGCAGTTCAAGGGCAAGTTCAAGCTCGGCGGCTTCAAGATGAGCAACGAGAACTACGGCATCGGCGTCCAGAAGGGCAGCGAGCTCAAGGACAAGATCAACACCGCCCTGCAGCAGATGGTCCAGGACGGCTCCTGGGACGCGGCCGTCCAGAAGAACTTCGGCCCGGCCAACTACCAGAACGAGCCCGCGCCGCAGATCGGCGTCGTCGTCCCCAACGCGTGATCCCACCGCCGTGTTCGACTTCCTCCAGGGCTACGACCTGCTGGGCGCCTTCTGGGTGACGATCCAGCTCACCTTCTACTCCGCCATCGGCTCCCTGATCTGGGGCACCCTGCTGGCCGCCATGCGGGTCAGCCCGGTGCCCCTGATGCGGGGGTTCGGCACGTCGTACGTCAACATCGTCCGGAACATCCCGCTCACCGTGATCATCGTCTTCACCTCGCTGGGTCTCTTCCAGACCCTGGGCGTCACCATGGGCGCGGACAACTTCACCACGATCAACTTCCGGCTCGCCGTGCTCGGCCTGATCGCCTACACCTCGGCCTTCGTCTGCGAGGCGCTGCGGTCGGGCATCAACACCGTGCCGATCGGCCAGGTGGAGGCGGCGCGCGCGGTGGGCCTGCGGTTCTCCCAGGTGCTGAGGCTGATCGTGCTCCCGCAGGCCTTCCGCTCGGTGGTGGGCCCGCTGACGAACGTCCTGATCGCGCTGACCAAGAACACCACGGTGGCCGCGACGATCGGCGTCGCCGAGGCCGCGGCGCTGATGCGGGTCATGATCGAGAACGAGGCCCAGCTCATCCTGATCTCCGCCATCTTCGCGTTCGGCTTCATCTGCCTCACCCTGCCCACCGGGCTGTTCCTCAACTGGGTGGGCCGCAAGGTCGCGGTGCGGCGATGACCCGCGCCTCGGTGCTGTACGACGCCCCGGGGCCGCGGGCCCGACGCCAGAACCTGCTGTTCACGGTGGCGTTCCTGATCGCGCTGGCCGCCGTGGCCTGGTGGGTGGTGCAGAGCCTCGCCGACAAGAACCAGCTCGCCTGGGAGAAGTGGCAGCCCTTCTTCACGGACTCCCGGGCCTGGGAGACCTTCCTGCTGCCCGGCCTCAAGAACACCCTGATCGCCGCCTCGCTCGCCATGGTCATCGCGCTGCCGGCCGGGGCCCTGTTCGGCATCGCCCGGCTCTCCGACCACCGGTGGGTGCGCGGCGCGGCCGGCACCGTGGTGGAGTTCTTCCGGGCCATCCCGGTGCTGATCCTGATGCTGTTCGCGAACGCGGCGTACGCCGAGTTCACCGACGTCAGCCCGGACAGCCGGCCGCTGTACGCGGTGGTCACCGGCCTGGTGCTGTACAACGCCTCGGTGCTCGCGGAGATCGTCCGGGCCGGCATCCTGGCGCTCCCCGAGGGGCAGTCCGACGCCGCGAAGGCACTGGGCCTGCGCAAGGGCCAGACGATGCGCTACGTGCTGCTGCCGCAGTCGGTCACCGCGATGCTGCCGGCGATCGTCAGCCAGCTGGTGGTGATCGTGAAGGACACCGCGCTCGGCGGGGCGCTGCTGGGCTTCTCCGAACTGCTGGCCTCGGTGCGCCCGATGAGCGCCAACTACGGCGCCAACACCATCGCCAGCTTCACCGTGGTCGCGGTGATCTTCGTGGTGCTGAACTTCGCGCTCACCACCTTCGCCGGCTGGCTGGAGCGGCGGCTGCGCCGCGGCAAGCGCTCCTCCGGCGCGGTCGTCACCGCGGAGACGGTCGAGGAGCTGGCCACCCCGGGCGAGCACCTGGGCCACGACGACCTCGGCGGTCCGGGCCCGCGCCGCTGAGCCGCCGTACGGGCGGGCCCGCACCCACACCGCCGTACGGGCGGGAAGCACACCGCGGAGCCGTCGCGCCCCCGCGCGGGCGGTCCGGTGGAGGGTTCCCACGGTCCGGTGGAGGCTTCCGGCGGTCCGGTGGAGGCTTCCGGCGGTCCGGAGGAGGGTGGAGAGCGGGGCGGGGTCGCGCGCCCTCGGCTCCCGACGAAGGAGGCACCACCGTGCGCTACATCATGCTGGTCAAGGCCACCGCCGAATCCGAGGCGGGCGTGATGCCCGGCAAGGAGGTGTTCGCGGCGATGGAACGCTACAACGATGAGCTGCTCGGAGCCGGTGTCCTGCTCTCCGCCGAGGGCCTGCTCCCCAGCGACCAGGGGTTCCGGGTGACCTTCGGCGAGAACGGCGCCACCAGCGTCGCCGACGGCCCGTTCGGCGGGACGCAGGAGCTGCTGGCCGGCTTCTGGCTGATCGAGGTGGCCTCCCCGGAGGAGGCGCGGGAGTGGGCCCGCAAGGTGCCGTTCGAGCCCGGCGACGTCCTGGAGGTCCGCCGGGTCGGTGAGGTCGCCGACTTCCCGGAGGACGTCCTGCCCGCCGACTCCCTGCTGCGCGAGCAGGCCCGCCGGGACGCCGAACGCCGCCCGGGCGGCCGCTGAGCATCGGGCGGCCGCCGAGCGTGAGCCGTGCCTGCGACCGCTCCGGGCCTCAGTGGGCCCGGCGGCCCGACCAGGCCGAGGCGACGGCGAGCGTGGCGGTCGCGCAGGCGGTGCCGAGGACGGCGCCGGCGGCCACGTCGCCCGGGTAGTGCACCCCGGTGTGGACGCGCGAGTAGCCGACCGCCGAGGCGAGGGCCGCGAGCGGCAGCGCGGTGACCGGCAGCAGCGTGCCGACGGCGGTGGCGAAGGCGACGGCGGAGGCCGTGTGGCCGGAGGGGAAGGACGCCGAGGCCGGCATCGGGACGTGCCGGTCCACGCTCACCCGGGCGGCCTCCCGGTCGGGCCGGGCCCGGCGGACCAGCCGCTTGCCGAGCAGGTTGGCCCCGGCCGAGGCGCAGGCGATCGCGGCCACCCCCACGACCGCGGCCCGGCGCGGGCGCTCCCCGCACAGGGCGAGGCCCACGGCGACGGTGAACGAGATCTTCGAGTGGTCGGCGGCGTGGGAGAGCCGGCGCAGGCTCCGGTCGAGGGTCGGGGTGGGGGTGGCGGCGACCGCCGCGTAGAGGGCGCCGTCGATGGTCCGCAAGTCCCCGAGCACCGCCCGGCCGTCCGCCAGCAGGCCGGACAGGCCGCCGCGCACGGGCCGGCCGGGGCCCTCCTCGGTGGCGCCGGCGGCGTCCGCGGCGGCGTGCTGGGGTTCGGTCACGGTGTGCTCCCGGTTCGCTGGGCTGCTGGGTCGGCCGTCCCCGCCGGGTCGGCCGCCCTCATCTCCCCCGCCGCCTCCCGCACCGCCGGGTCCCCCGCCCTCATCTCCCCCGCGTCCCGCGCCGCGGCGGACGGCCGGCCGAGGGCGAGATCGAGGATGTCCCGCCAGTTCAGCGCCGGGGTGGGCGCCACCGTGCCGGGCCGGTCCCGGGGCACCAGGACCCGCAGCGCGCGCGGGCGCAGGTCGCAGACGACGGGCGTGGGCAGGGTCAGCGCCTCGCCGTCCACGGCCACCGGGATGCTCCCGGTGCGGGCGGTGATCTCCACCCGCCGGGCGGTGAGCACGTTCAGCCCGCTCGCCTGGGCACCCCGGACGGCGAGGTCGGCGGCCTGTGCCGCGTTCTCCACCCGGATGGCGATCACGCCCAGCACCCCGCCGTCGAGCCGGGCCCGGCGGCCGGTGCCGAGCGTGTCGCCGGAGCCGTACGGGTTGTTGCTGATCAGCAGGGCCTGCTGCTCGCTCAGCCTGGCCTCGTCGGCCTGCGCGTCCAGGCGCTCGCCGGCGCCGGCCAGCAGGTCGGGCATGGCGTCGAGGATGGTGCCGGCCTTGGCGTCGCGGTACTCGGGGCGCTGGACGATGTCCGCGTAGACGCCGAAGGAGACGGTGTTGACGAAGGCCCGGCCGGCCACCGTGCCGAGGTCGATCCGCAGTTCCTCGCCGTCGGTCAGCGCGTCCAGGCAGCGGGAGGGGTCGGTGCGGTCGAGGCCGAGGTCCATCGCGAAGTGGTTGCGGGTGCCGGCCGAGACGACCAGGAACGGTACGTCGTGCTCGGCGGCGATCTGCGCCACCAGCGCCTGCGTGCCGTCGCCGCCGGCCACGCCCAGCAGGTCGGCGCCCTCGGCGACGGCCCGGCGGGCCAGTTCGGCGACGTCCTGCCCGGCCCCGGGCCGCAGCAGGATCACCCGGGCGCCGAGTTCCTCGGCCCGTTCGACCAGGTGGAACTTGCCGACCTTGCCGCCGCCCGACTTGGGGTTCATCAGGATGACCGGGTGCCGGGGGCGGTGCGCGCGCGTGCCGTGCACCCGGGCCGGGCGGCCGGGCCGGCGCAGCGCCGACCGGGCGCAGGCCAGCGCCACGCCCCACAGCAGGAACGCGGTGAGCGCCTCCGTCCAGAGCCCGGCCACGGTGAAGCCGACCAGCAGCGCGACGGGCGCGGCGACCGCGAGCAGCGCGCCGAACACCCGGACCGCACCGCGCCGGGACAAGAACCACCAGGCGCCCATCGCCCCGCCCGCCAGGGCCAGCAGGCCGATCAGCAGCACCAGCAGCCCGCCGTCGCCGAAGGCCACCAGGACGACGACCAGGGTCGCCAGCGCCGCCAGTACGGCGCACCGCGCCAGCAGCCGCGCCCGGCCCGGCGTCACGGGCTCACCCACCATCGCACTCCCCACAATCCCGGCGAACGGATGTCGCCCCAGCCTGTCCCCTACCACCCGCACCCGCGCCCCCACACACCCGACCGGGTGAACGGGGCCGCCCGCCAGGCCCGCCTCCCCGCCCCGGTACCCCGTCTCCGCCCGGTGATGCGCGGACCGCCGGATCCCGGTACCCGTCGGTCACCCACGCCCGCCGTTCGTCACCGCGCGTGTCCGCCCGGACCGCTTTGGGTACGTACCCCGGCGCGCGTCCGAGGGCCGGACGCGGCGAGGAGGCGGGGCAGCGATGGAACGGGACCACATTCCCCCGGCCGTGCGGCGGACGTACGGCGAGGACGACCTGGCGACGGCGGCCAGCTTCGCCGGGGGCTTCATCAACTTCGGCGACTGGAGCGGGATCGACCTGACCGCGCCCGGCCAGGAGGAGCGGGTGCGCAGCCAGGAGCAGTTGTACCGCCGGGTGCTGCGGGCCCTCCCCGGGCCCACCGGGCGGCCGGCGGTGGCGGAGGTGGGCTGCGGGCGCGGGCTCGGGGCGGCGCTGGCGCTGCGGGAGTTCCAGTTCGCCTCGGTGACCGGGGTGGACATCCACCCGGACCAGATCGAGCGGGCCCGCGCGGTCAACGCCAGGGCGCTGGCCACCTTCCCCGACCGGCTCGGCTACGCCCTGGGCGCCGCCGCCGACCTGCCCTTCGCGGACGCCTCGCTGGACGGCGTCTACTCGGTGGAGGCGGCCCAGCACTTCCGTGAGCTGACCGGGTTCGCCAAGGAGGCGGCCCGGGTGCTGCGGCCCGGCGGGCGGCTGGTGGTGACCACCTTCTTCAGCTCCGGCCCGGCGGCGGACGGGCGGATCGCGGAGCTGCTGGAGAGCTTCGCGGACGGGCTGGACGTGGCGCACCCGCTGGACGGCTTCACCGCCGACCTGACGGCCGCGGGCTTCGGCGCCGTGCGCACGGAGTCGATCGGCGCCGACATCTGGCCGGGGCTGGACCGCTATCTGCGCGACACCGTGCCGCAGGGCCACTGGACGCGCGACTTCCTGACGGCCTGGCAGGAGGGCCTGCTGGACTACCACCTGGTGACCGCCGACCGTTCCTGACCCCTCCGCCATCGCCTTCCCCCGCCCCGGCCCGGCCCAGGATCATCGAATTGGTCTGGACCTCGACGGCGGCCCTCCGGTAGTCCACACTCGTGCCCCAGGGCTTGAAGACGGCCCCAGGAACCTCATCCGCTTTCGCCCATCGGAGAGTTGCACGGTGACCACGAGTACAGAGCTGGAGATCGCCCTCGCGTCCGGACGGTCGGGGGCCGGGCCCGCGACCTGGGGGCAGCAGGCGATCTGGGACACGGTCAGCGGGCTGGGGCCGGCCGACGCGCCGCGGTACAACATCGTGACGGCGGTTCCGCTGGAGCCGGGGGTGCCGATACCGGCCCTGCTCGAAGGTCTGCGGCAACTGCTCATGCTGCACGACGGGTTGCGCACCCGGCTGCGCGCCGACGACGCGGGCCGGCTGGAGCAGGTGGTGGACGCCGGCGGTAGGCTCGCCGTCGCCGTACGGCGCTGCGCGGACGACCCGGCGGAGGTGGCGGAGGCCGGGCGGCGTCTGCGCGACGAGCTTGCCGGGCAGCCGTTCGACGTCTCCGAGCAGTGGCCCATCCGCGCCGGTTTCGTCGAAGTGGCGGGTCTGGCACGGCACTTCACGCTGGCGCTGTCGCACACGGCGGTGGACGGCTTCGGCATGCGATGCCTGGTGAACAACCTGACCGCGCTGGTGCTGGGCGAGTCGGCGGCTTCGCTGACGCGGCTGCGGCCGTCCCTGCAGCCGCTGGAGGAGGCCGCGTTCCAGGTCTCGGAGCGCGGGCAGCGCCGGGACGCGCGGGCCCGGCAGCACTGGCGGCGCAAGCTGCGGCTCGCCCCGGAGCGGCTGTTCCCGCCGGCCGGGCCGGCCGCGCCGTTCCCGAACGCGGTGCTGGACTCCCCCGCCCTGGCCAGGGCGGTGCCGCTGGTCTCGGCGGGGCTGCGGGTGAGCACGCCCTCGGTGCTGCTCGGCGCGGCCGCCGCGATGAGTGCCCGGCTGTCGGGCGGCTCGGAGGCGGTGATGCAGGTGGTGGTCAACAACCGCTTCCTGCCCGGACTGGAGCACGCGGTGAGCGTGGTGGCCGGCGACGCGCTGTTCCATCTGCCGGACGCGGACGGGGAGTTCACCGAGGTGCTGCGGCGTTCGCACGCGAGCTCGCTGGCCGCGTACAGCCACGCCTACTTCAACCGGCGGCTGCTGGATCAGGACGTGGCGGAGCTCACCGGGCAGGGTCCGCTCGCGGACCGCTCCTGCATCCTCAACGACACCCTCGACCTGGCACCGACGACCCGGACGGCCGGGCCGGCCGGCGAGGAGCCGTTGAAGCGGGCCCTGGAGCGGACGACGCTGCGCTGGCCGGTGGAGTTCGAGCCGCGCCGGGGGCTGTCCTTCGCCCTGGACGCGGCGCGCACCCCGGGCAGTCTGGAGCTGGCGATGACGGCGGACGGCAGCGTGCTGCCGCGCGCGGACGTCGAGCGCTTCCTGCGCGGCATGGAGGAGCTGGTGGTCACGGCGGCGCTGGCCCTCGGCGGGGAGTGAGCCCGGACCTGGACCTGAACCTGGACTCGAATCGGAACGCCCGAGGTCGGATACCCCCACCCGTATCGCAGATCACAGTCCCGCCGCTTCGCCGAGAAATACCCACGGGGGTATGGTCGAGGTGTCGGCCCGGAGGTTTCCGGGCCGGCACCCCGCACCAGGAGGTCCCGTGTTCTTCGCCCAGTACTACCTCGACTGCCTCTCCCAGGCCTCGTACCTGATCGCCGACCGCTCCACCGGCCGGGCCGTGGTGGTCGACCCGCGCCGGGACGTGGACGAGTACCTCGCGGACGCCGGGGCGAACGGCTTCACGGTGGTCGGCGTGATCAACACCCACTTCCACGCCGACTTCCTGGCCGGCCACCTGGAGCTGGCCGCCCGGACCGGCGCCTGGATCGGCTACGGGCACCGCGCCGAGACCGAGTACCCGATCCGCCGGCTGACCGAGGGCGAGCGGATCACCCTCGGCGAGGTCGAGCTGGAGATCCTGGAGACCCCCGGCCACACCCCCGAGTCGATCAGCGTGCTGGTCCGCGAGCACGCGGCCGACGAGGTCCCGTACGGGGTGCTGACCGGCGACGCGCTGTTCGTCGGCGACGTCGGCCGGCCCGACCTGCTGGCCTCCGCCGGGGTCACCGCCGAGGAGCTCGGCCGGATGCTGTACGACAGCGTGCAGCGCAAGCTGATGGCGCTGCCCGACGCGGTCCGGGTCTTCCCCGCGCACGGCGCCGGCTCGGCCTGCGGCAAGAACCTCTCCACCGAGCGCCACTCCACCATCGGCGAGCAGCGCGCCGGCAACTACGCCTGCGCGCCGATGACCGAGGCCGAGTTCGTCGCACTGGTCACCGAGGGCCAGCCCGCCGCACCCGGCTACTTCGGCTACGACGCCGAGCTCAACCGGCGCGCGCACGGGCTGTTCGACCCGGCCGCCACCCACGCGCTCGACCCCGGGGAGTTCCTGGCCCGGCGGGCGGCCGGCGCGGTGGTGGTGGACGCCCGCGACCCGCTGGAGTTCGCCGCCGGCCACCTGGCGGGCGCGCTGAACGTCCCCGCCGACGGCCGCTTCGCCGAGCAGGCCGGGACGGTGCTGACGCCCGACCGCGAGCTGCTGGTGATCGCCCCCGAGGGGCGCGGCGCGGAGACCGTCACCCGGCTCGCCCGGATCGGCTTCGACCGGGTGGCCGGCCACCTGGCCGACGTCCCCGCCGTCCTCGGCGGCCCGGGTCACCCCGGTCACGAGGTCCGCCCGGCGCCCCGCCGTACGGTCGCCGAGCTGCGCGCGGCGCTGGCCGGCGAGCGTCCGCCGCTGGTGGTCGACGTCCGGGGCGCGGCCGAGCGGGAGGCCGGCCGCATCCCCGGCTCGCTGCACATCCCGCTCGCCGAGCTGCCCCGCCGGCTGGCCGAACTGCCCACCGACCGGCCGGTGGTGGTCCACTGCGCCGGCGGCCACCGCTCCTCGGTGGCGGCGAGCCTGCTGCGCCACCACGGGCTGGACGGCGCCGGCGACCTGCTGGGCGGCTACGCGGCCTGGGCCGAGACGGACGCCTGAGCCAGGACGACCGTGGACCCCCGCCCGGCCGCGGGCCGGGTAGCCGATCTGCGGCGGACGGTCGTTGCCGATCATCGTGACCGCGC